>JAUVAS010000038.1 GCA_030591585.1 Flavobacterium sp.
AAAGAGAACGAGATAAAGTGATGCGAATGTTTAAAAAAGGAACACTTCAGTACTTGGTTTCAACAGATGTTTCGGCTAGAGGAATTGATGTTACTAATCTGGCTTTTGTCATGCACCACCAGCTTCCTGAAAATTTGGAATATTACACACACCGAAGTGGACGTACTGCCAGAGCTGGAAAAACAGGAATTTCAGTCGCATTAATTTTACCAAGTGAATTACAACGAGTACACGAAATACAAAAAGCATTAGGGATTAAATTTGAGGAGCGAATTGTATAATGATAGAATGATGAAATTATATTAGAAAATAAAAATACAAAACGTATAAAAATATTATTTAAAAAAATTAATGTTTCAATCATTTTATTATTCATTCAATCATTGACTCATCAAAAAATTCAATCATTATTATGGCACTATCCAACAACGACATATTCAAAAAACTAAGAGTAGCTTTAAAACTACGTGACGATGAAATAGTAAAAATTCTTGAACTAGTTGATTTTAAAGTATCAAAAAGTGAAATAGGATCTTTTTTCAGAAACGAAAAGCACCCAAAATATGTAGAATGTGGAGATCAGATACTTCGTAATTTCTTAAACGGTTTGGTAATCCATTTACGAGGACCCATGCCTAAAAAGGAAGTTAAAAAATGAGTATAAAAAAAGGCTGAATTAAATAATTCAGCCTTTTTTGGTTTTCGATGCTTTTATTAAACGTAACGCTTCTTTGAGAGAAATATAGACTCGTCGTAGTAATAGTATCTGTGGGGATGATTGACTATTTGAAACTGTTTTTTAGTCATTCCTGAAATTCTTTGGCGGATGCGGTCTATTGGTTTCATAGCTGTTAGTTTATTGATTGATGTTGTTCTATGTGTTATTTTCTATAACGTCTTTTTGAATTCCAAACAAATGCTTTTGTGTTGCATGTTTTTTCTGTGATTTGATCTGTGTTTAAAGTTCTCATGATTTATATTTTAATTGATTGATAGTTTAGCTTGTTTTATTTGTAACGTCTTTTTAAATTCCAAGTATACGTTTTTGTAGTGCTTAATTTTTCTGTGATTTGATTGTTGTTTAAAGTTCTCATTTTTTAGTTTTTTAAATTTATTAATTGATTGTTATACTAGATAGACGCAATAGAATTAAAAATGTTACAGTACTATGTATAGCAAAGTAATAATTTAACATATTTTAACAACAAATAGTTTAATTACAGAGGAGTAGAAGGAAGTTTGAGTGTGTGGATTATCTAAATATTTCTATATAGAGGTTATATTTATTCAATAATAAGTAAGGAAAGATGCCTCATTTTCAAATAATTACTTTATTAGTTAGCAATAGTATATTTACTATATAAGTATACATTTAATTAATCAATAGTTATTCTTCAGGAGTAAAAATCAATTTAGTAGAAACCTCGATAATTTCTTCTTTATTCAATTTCATTTTTCTGAATTTTCCATTGTTAAACATTTCTGCTTGATCGCGATAATGCTCACTAAAAGGATTCCCAGATTGCCCTGTAGGTAATATGCTTATGCTATTTTCAATATCACTAAAGTCGATAATCCTTCTGGTAGAAGGGCCCGCCTTTACATTATAGATTCCAGCTTCATTTAAATGATACCCTCTATTATCGAGAACCTCTCTAGCTCCTTTAATAGGGAAGGGCCCAACATTAAAGTATTTCCGAAGTGATTCAACCGTTCCTAAGGGATGATTATGCTCTAAAGTATGTACTTTTCCCCAAGCCCAATCCTTCATATCAACCCCCAATTGTTTTTCTAAAACAGAAACAGTTTCAATTAGTGATTTTGAAAGAATGTCTTTTTTACTTTCTATTTTGTCTGAAGTATTAATATCGTCCCACCAAATAGATTCATCTTTATAAATTTGATCTGCTATGACTCTTTTTGCCAAATGTGTTTTATTAAACTGATTGAATAAATCTTCTCCTAATTCATCTTCAAAAGTATTTTTTAAATAGGTGTAAACCCACATGTTATATAGGGTAGGAGCCACTGCATCTACGGTATTTGTACCATCCCATAGTTGTAAAATATCAATAGCTCTTTGTTCGTTTTTTGTAAAAGAACTATAGTCCATTATAGATGTAAACTCTTTTATAACACTTGAAGAAACTGATGAGGTTACATCATTAATCATAGTACCCATAGCAGTTTTATTCCAATTGTTTTTTGGTTCTAGCAATTGCACAATACGTTTTGCACGGTCTTCGGGAACATAATAACCAGGATATAGCATACCAGCAATGCTGTCTGGCTGATTGTTGGCAGAATACACGTAATTCCAAGAGGGGTTTTCAGCCATAGGGTTTTCAGAAAAATCTAAAAATTCTATAATGTCATCTTCACCTGAAGCACCATCTAAAATAAACTTCCTATTTACATGAGGTTTGTATTTGTATAACTTCGCTGAAGCGTACCAAGCAATATTTCCTTTGGCATCACCATACATTATATTAAGCCCAGGCGCGTGAAGTAGGGAAGCTCCTTGTTTGAATTCTTCCATAGAATTTGCTCTGGAAAGTTTATAAATAGCATCGGCTACTTTATTTTCTAGTTGGGTATAAATCCAAGACATTGCAATTGGGTTCGTGTTTGAAATACCATCAATCGCATCGTTTAAAATAGGTCCGTGACGTGTGCTTCTAACGTCCAAAGTAATATCCTCACCATCTTTTACTTTTATAGTTTTAGTTATGGTTGTAAAGTCTTTATAGCCAGAAGGGGTTTTGTATTTGTTTACATCTGTTGGATGTACTTCTTCTTTATAAAAATCAATATCATCATTTTCAAACATGGTTAAACCGTACGCATAGTCGCGATTATGACCTAATAACGGAAAAGGGACTCCAGCTAAGTGGTACCCATACATTTCGTAGTTAGGAGTTACTATATGAGCTTCAAACCAAACTGATGGTTGTGAAAATCCTATGTGAGGGTCGTTTGCAAATATCACTTTTCCATTAACAGTTTTATCACCTGAAACTACCCAACTATTACTACCTATAAAAGGAGGAACAGGGGAATTAATTAAAATTTCATCTACACTTGCCATCATCGTAGTAAAACTTTTAATATCTTTTTTAGAGTTTTTAATTAAGGTGTTATTTGGATTGTAATCTATATTTAATTCCTTTAAATAATTATCTCCTAATTTTTCCTTAATGACACTTAACATTGGGTCGGTTTTTTGAGCCATTGCAAAGCTAAATGCCATGTAACCAATGGTGTTATAGATGTCTTTTATGGTAAAATACTCTTTATCAACACCAACTAAAGTGTATTCTATTGGAGTTGCCCCTTCGTCAATAAATTGATTGATGCCGTCTAAATAGGCGGTCATAATTTTATACATTTCACTATTTTTATCTAGTAAATTTATTGTTATTTCAGAATTTTCTTCAATACCTAAACTTGCAAACAGGAGATCATTTTTAATTAATTTCTCACCAAATAATTCTGAAAGTCGACCTGGAGCAATTCTTCTCAGAAGCTCCATTTGCCATAATCTGTCTTGCGCATGAACATATCCTAAGGCGGTCATAGCATCTAACTGGTTCTCTGCGTAAATATGAGGAATTCCATAATCATCATAATACACAGTAGTTTTGTTTTCTATGTTAGCTAAAGATATTTCTCCAGAATAATTTGGTTGCATATGGTTGTAATACCAAATACCAATTAGGGCTAACACTAGTAGCAAAACAGAAAGATATTTCAGCAATTTTTTAAGAACTCGCATAGGAAATTTGATTTTAGAGTATTCAAATATAAGCTTAATAATGTAAAATAAGAAAATAGAAAATTAGACTTTTAGCTTTCAATAAAGCATCGATAACACCTGCTCGTAATTGATAATCTAACGAAGATATACAAGAATCTATTTCATCTAAAACAGCTTTGATTTAGGATAATTTTTCACATTATAATAATACTTAAAAAAACTGTTTTTATTAGATCATTTATTGATAAATAATGATTCAAAATGTTTATATTCATCCAATAAAATATAAAAATGAACAAACAATTACTTTTAGATAAACGCCCAGAAGGGATGCCAGACAAAGATACTTGGCGATATGAAACGAATCCAATTCCAGAATTGAAAGAAGGAGAGGTATTAATACGTCATCACTATATATCCTTAGACCCTGCAATGCGAGGTTGGATGATGGATCGAAAATCGTATGTACCCCCCGTTGAAATTGGCGAAGTAATGAGAGCAGGAGCCATAGGTAAAGTAATTAAGAGTAACAATCATCCTAATTTTAAAGAAGGAGATTGTATTGTAAGTTGGGGAGGAGTACAAGAATATGAAATAACCAGCGGGGAAAACTGCTATAAAGTAGATGAGACATTAGCGCCTATGCCTAAATATCTTGGAGTGTTGGGAATGCCAGGAATGACTGCATATTTTGGAATTTTACAAGTAGCAAAGATTAAAGAAGGGGATATTGTATTAGTTTCGGGAGCTGCTGGTGCCGTTGGAAGTTTAGTAGGGCAAATTGCCAAATTAAAAGGCTGTACCGTAATAGGAATTGCTGGAGGAAAACATAAATGTGACTACCTGCTAAACGAACTTGGTTTTGATGAAGCGATTGATTATAAGTCTGAAGATATAATGGAAGCATTACACGCAAAATGCCTAAAAGGGATTGACGTGTATTTTGATAATGTAGGGGGAGAGATATTAAATGCAGCTTTAACTAAATTAAGGCTAAATGCTCGTGTGGTTATTTGTGGCGCTATATCTCAATACAATAATAAGAAAGAAGTTATTGGGCCGAGCAATTATTTGTCATTATTGGTAAATAGAGCAACTATGCAAGGAATGGTTGTATTGGATTATGCAACAGATTATGGAAAAGCAGCACAAGAAATGGGAATGTGGATGATGCAAGGAGAACTAAAAAGCCGAGAGGACATCTATGAAGGTATTGAGAATTTTCACGAAACCTTTCTGCGATTATTTTCGGGTGATAAAATGGGAAAATTAATTTTGAAAGTTATCTAGAGAACTATTTAAACATACTAAAAAAGGCTGAATAATTAAATTCAGCCTTTTTTTTATGGTTAATTCTTTTTATTTTCTAGTTTGTACTAAGTCTTTTGTGACGTCTTTTTGAGTTCCACGAAAACGATTTTGAGGTACTCAATCTTTCTGTAAGTTGATTACTGTTCAAAGTTCTCATAATTCTTAAATTTTAATTGTTTATACTATTATTTTGTAACTTTAATTACACTGCAAAAATACGATATATTTAATAATAAGACAGTTATTACTTAAATATTGTGATATATTTAATAAAATACGGAAACGAATATGAATTTCATAAATAGAAGAACATGTCTTCTGGTTCAAAATATTTTCATTCTATGACTTTTATCATTCATCAAAGCACTCTTATAAACTAATTTTGATGCAATCTTTAAAACAAATACAATGAAAAAATTCATCCTTAGTATCACATTAATTATTGGTCTTGGATATAGTGCAATTTCACAAGAAATTGCACCCTATATTAAAATAGGAGAAACCAATGAAAGCATTCAAAAGGCTTCAGAAAATATTATCGCAGCATTAGAAAAAAACTCGTTTACCATTCTTGGTTCTTATCATCCATCTGGAAAAAGCAACTTAAAAGTAATTGCATTTACACAAAATAAATTAAAAAATACGGTAATAAAAGTAAAAGACAGAGGAGCTTTAGCTGCTATCTTTAAAGTTGGTTTGGTAAAAACTAATGGTAAAGTTATCATGTCATATACCAACCCAGATTATATTTTAAGAGCTTATTTACAAGATGATTTTAAGAAATATAAAACACAACTTCAAAATTTTGGTAAAGATTTAAAAACTGCACTATTTCCAATAGGTAATGATTTTACTCAATTTGGAGGAACAGTTGATGCAGAAGATTTAAAAGATTACCACTATAAAATAATGATGCCTTATTTTACAGATCCTGTAGAATTAAAAGAATTCGCATCATTTGAAGAAGGTGTTCGCATCATAGAAAAGAACTTAAATGCTCATAAAGGAGACACAAAATTGGTTTATAAATTAGTATTTGCTTCAGAAAAAGTTGCTGTTTTTGGTGTCGGATTAGAAAATGCTGAAGATGGAGAAGCTTATTTCTTGCCAAAAATTGGAGAAGCTCACGCTGCAGCACTACCTTATGAAATCATTTTACAAGGAAAAGAAGCCACGATGTTACACGGTAAATATAGAATTGCACTGCATTGGCCAGAGCTTACTATGGGGACTTTTATGAAAATAATGAGCACTCCTGGAGATATAGAAGATATGCTTGAAAACCTTTGTCAATAATACAAAACTGTCAATTATTTTTATAGTTTAACTTACTTAGGTAAAAAAACACCACAAATGCTTTAATTAAAAAGTGTTTGTGGTGTTTTTAACTTTTATCTCTACCTTGAATTTTATATCTTTAATAAAAATTATAGCCATGAAAAATATACTATTGCTACTACTATTTGCTGTTGTGAGTTTTTCAACTCAGGTAACGGCTCAATCTAAAAAGGAACTCAAAGAACAAAAAGCAATCAAAGAATATGAAGCCATAAAATCATTAATAAATTCTCAAGTGTATGTTTTTGATGCCAATTGGATTTCTACCACTAGAGGAAGAAAAATCAATATAGCTTCAGGATCTAACTCTATAGCTGTTGTTAAAGACTCTACTAAAGCCGCAATGCAATTTTTTGGGGAAGTAAATTCCATTCGCTTTAGTGGGAACGAAGGGGTAGCTTTTGAGAATATAATGAAAGAGTATCAGGTGAAATTTAATGATAAAAAAAGAAAAATATATGTTTCATTCGCTGTTAAAAATAAATCTGAAAACTATAATGTAAGTATGATTATTACTAGATCAGGTTATACCTATGTAGATATATATAGTAATGTGAAAAGAAGTGTAGCCTATGATGGAAACATTACTGCTATAAAAATAGAGTGATATATAAATAGGTTAGCTATTTTTTTAAGCTTTTAATAAAATGTAAAGTGATGATATTTATCATTTTAAGTTTGAGTTATCTTCTTTAATTTTAATTAAAATTTTAAATCCATAGCGATGAAAGAAAATAGCAGTATTAACAAGCAACATAATGAGTTTGGAAGAAAAATATTATCTAGTATAGCGCAAGTTCATCCCTATGTAAAGCATCGATTATATACTGCTGAAACTCGTGGAATCATTCCTCATAATATGTATAATAGTACCGGGGTTATCGATGATGCCATTATCGATTTATATGAAAAATATGAAGGAAAGTTAGATGATGATCATGAAATTAAAATCAAAATATTTTCTATTGTAAGTAAGAGATTAAGTATACTTTTTAAAAAGGAAGCTTTTCATAAAGACACGATGAGTACAAGTCAGAT
The DNA here is from genome assembly GCA_030591585.1 of Flavobacterium sp. Taxonomy (GTDB): domain Bacteria; phylum Bacteroidota; class Bacteroidia; order Flavobacteriales; family Flavobacteriaceae; genus Marifrigoribacter. The sequence goes on from JAUVAS010000038.1 coordinate 7,445, forward strand.
TTTAGATGGTGAACTTAAGTTATTAGAAGAAAATATGGAGATGGATGTTAATGATGATCTATCAATGAAAGAAGATTTAGACGATATATCGTATAATCAACCTAGTGATAATAAGCCAGAATTCCTTTATATAGATGCTGAAAAAAACATTATTAATACACTTGAAATTCATGACAGCAGATTGAGTATAAGTAGCGATAAAAGAAAAACCTTTAATAAGGTTTATAATTGGTTACCCCTTAAAACTTCTAATATCTTAGACCTATTTGTTTTTGGTAAATTGAGTTATGATGAAATAGCACAAGTTAAAGATGTAAATCCACTTGAAATTAAAAAAACACTCCAAGCTGTGGGTAAAACATTTAGAAAGAATTTGAATTAACGATTCAATAAATTAAAGTTTATTTTTTTGTAATTTACAATGCTACAAAAATTGTAATTTTAAAAAAAATGAAAAAGAAAAAGACTATTTCCTTAACTCGAAATACTTTCCATAAAACAATACTAAGTTTTTTATTATTAGTGCCAGCTTTATTTTATGCACAATCTAATAACAACATTCATAACGAAGTTCCAGATGATCCTTATATAGCTTCTCCTAGAAGTAGTATGGAAAAGAAACCTGCCTACAGAAGCATTAATAGTGCTTACTTTACTGTACAAGTAAATGTAGATTCCGATGGGAATGATATTATAGGTGATGCAGGTAATGAAACGTCTATTGCTGTAGACCCTACAAACCCTAATAGAATGGTAATTGGTTGGCGGCAATTTGATACCGTAAGCAGTAATTTTCGCCAAGCTGGATATGGATATTCTTTAGACGGAGGATTAACTTGGACATTCCCTGGGGTAATAAACCCAGGTGTTTTTAGATCTGACCCAGTGCTTGATTTTGATGCAGAGGGCAATTTTTTCTATAATAGCCTTACTTCTGGTTTTGTTTGTGATGTTTATAGAATTACCGATGGAGGTGTTTCTTGGGAAGGACCAGTACCCGCAAACGGAGGTGATAAACAATGGATGCGATTAGATAGAACAGATGGAATAGGCGCAGGAAACAACTATTCCAATTGGAACTTATCTTTCTCAGCCTGTACTCCAGGTGATTTTACTCGATCTATTGATGGTGCTCAAAGTTTTGAAAGTTGTGAGCCTGTCCCTGCTGCACCTCGTTGGGGTACAATAGCTGTAAATGCAGACGGAGTGCTTTATATTTCAGGAACGAGCTCCTCAGGGTTAATAGTGGTGAAATCTACTACAGCACAAGATCCTAGTATTCCTGTATCTTTCGATTCGTTTTCAGTAGTGAATCTAGATGGCACTCTAGCTATAGGAGGAATTAACCCAGTAGGGTTATTAGGGCAAATGTGGGTAGATGTAGATATATCTGGTGGTGCGGGGCATGGTAATGTCTATATATTGGCTTCGGTTAATAGAAATTCAAATAATGATGTAGCAGATGTAATGTTCGCAAAAAGCACCGATGGAGGTGAAAATTTTTCTGCTCCTATACGAATTAACACCGATGAAGGAACCGATAATATTCAATGGTTTGGTACTATGGCAGTAGCTCCTAACGGAAGAATTGATGTGGTGTGGTTAGATACACGGGATGCTCCTGCAGGATCAGATGATTCAGTATTATATTATTCCTTTTCTGAAGATCAAGGTGAAACTTGGTCTACTAATGAAGCAATCTCCATAGCTTTTGACCCTCATATTGGGTATCCACAACAAAACAAAATGGGCGATTATTTTGATATGGTTTCAGATAATGAAGGGGTTCATTTAGCTTGGGCGAATACGATAAATGGCGGACAAGATGTGTATTATACCCATATTATTCCTTCAGAGATATTAGCGATAAACAATATCGTTTCAAGTGTAAATAAAGCTGTTTCGTATCCAAATCCTTTTACTGAAGAAACTACCATTGCTTTTTCAATTTCTAAAAGTGAGAATGTAATCGTTAGTGTATTTGATATTCTTGGAAAAAAGCAAACAATGCTTTTAAACAAAACAGTTTCAGGAAACCAATCTTTAATATGGAATGGCACTAATGGTAACGGACAAAGATTGCCAACGGGAATTTACTTTGTTTCAATTAAAGCTGAAACAGGAAGCTCGTTACTAAAAGTGGTGTTAAAGTAATATATATAGAGTCAAAAACTTCGTATGATTTTAATGCAATACAAATTAGAGATGTGTGTAAACTAAATAATAGTTCAAGAAAATTATTAGAATATAAAAACCCTAATAAAGTGTTTTTAGCTAATTTTAAACCTAATGTTTTACTTATTGTTTGAACGCAGTAATGTAATTCATCTCTTTCTCATTATAATAGATGCTAATTAAAGTAGTACTTTTGCAAAAATTTAAAATAGATGGAATCTTTTTCAACATTTAAAATTTCAAAGCAATTGCAGTACGCGATTGAAGATTTGGGTTTTGAAAAACCAACACCCATACAGTCGCAATCGTTTTCAGTAATACAATCTGGAAAAGATATGGTGGGTATTGCGCAGACAGGTACAGGAAAAACCTTTGCTTATATGTTACCAATATTGCAAGGACTCCCGTTTTCTATGCAGGAACAACCTAGGGTTTTGGTGATGGTACCCACTAGAGAATTGGTGATTCAAGTAGTAGAGGAGATTGAAAAATTTTCCAAATACATGAATGTTCGAGTATTAGGGGTATATGGTGGTGTGAATATGAATCGCCAGAAAGAAGCCATTGTACTTGGTACAGATGTAATAGTTGCTACTCCAGGGCGTTTATACGATTTGGTACTAAGCAGAGCCTTACAGCTAAAATCTGTTAAAAAGCTAGTGATAGATGAAGTAGATGTAATGCTGGATTTAGGTTTCCGATTTCAAATAACGAACATCTTTGAATTACTCCCAAAACGAAGACAAAACGTTATGTTTTCGGCTACCATGACAGATGATGTAAATGAGTTAATTCACGATTTCTTTACAGCACCTGAAACTATTTCGGTAGCGGTAAGTGGAACCCCCTTAGATAATATAAAACAGTTTTGCTATTCAGTTCCTAACTTTTACACCAAGATAAATTTATTGGTGAACTTGCTTCAAGACACTGAGAGTTTTAGTAAAGTATTGGTTTTTGTTTCTAATAAAAAAAGTGCCGATTTATTATTTACTGAATTGGATGAAATATTTGGAGAGGAAGTAGCCGTAATTCATTCAAACAAAACACAGAATTACAGAATTCGATCTATTGAAAACTTCAACGAAGAAAAAACCAGAATCTTAGTAACTACAGATATAATGGCACGTGGATTGGATTTAGATTCTATTTCTCACGTTGTTAATTTTGATACGCCTCCATTCCCCGAAAATTATATGCATCGTATTGGTAGAACGGGTAGAGCAGAGCAGGAAGGAACTTCATTTTTGTTTTATACAGAAAAAGAAGAACCTGCAAAAGAAGCGATTGAGGCTTTGATGAATGTTTCGATTCCCTTGCTTGAAATACCTTCAGAAGTTGAAATATCCAGACAACTAACGTACGAGGAACAACCTAAACATCATGAGGGAAACAATCCTTTAAATATTGAAGATTCAGGAAAAGGATTTCACGAAAAGAGTGAGAAGAACAGAAAGGTAAACCTTGGAGGGTCTTACAAACGGACCATAAAAAAGAAATACAAAAAGCCTAAGACTAAGGGCGATAAAAATTTTAACAGGCGAAATAAGAATAAGTAAAACGCTTTGTCATCCTGAACTTGATTCAAGATCCACTACACCATAAACCAAATAAAAAACATTGGGAACACCACAATCAGCAGTACAAGAGAAAAAAACCGATAAAGAATTATACGATTATCAAAAAGGAGCCATTAGTAAGATTTTTGAAAAATTTGAAACTGCACCAGACGATCATCATTTACTGTATCAGTTACCAACAGGAGGAGGGAAGACGGTGATTTTTTCTGAAATGGTGCGCCAATATTTAAAGCATCATAATAAAAAGGTGTTGGTGATGACCCACCGCTTGGAGTTATGTCGCCAGACTTCAGATATGCTAACCAGTTTTGGAGTGGTTAATAAAGTGGTGGATAGTACCGCTAACTTAGACGACCAGGCAAAATACAGTTGTTTTGTGGCAATGGTGGAAACCCTAAACAATCGACTAACCGAAGACAAATTAGATATTTCGGATATTGGTTTGGTAATTATTGATGAGGCGCATTATAATTCGTTTCTTAAATTATTTAAATTCTTTGATAAGTCTTTTATATTAGGGGTTACTGCAACACCGCTAAGTTCTAATAAGAACTTACCCATGAAAGACAACTACGATGAGTTAATTACAGGAGAAACTATTGAATCTCTTATTGAAAATGAGTTTTTGGCTAGAGCAGAAATCTTCCAATACAATATGGGATTAACATCATTAGAAGTAGGTTCTAATGGAGATTATACCGTAAAGTCTTCTGAAGATTTATATACAAGCAATGCGATGATGGGTCATTTGATTCAGGCATACGAAGCGCATTCTAAAGGAAAAAAGACGCTGATATTTAATAATGGTATTGTAACATCAATTCAAGTGTATCATACTTTTCGAGCAGCAGGACTTCCTATAAAACATTTAGATAATAACGCCACCAAGAAGCAACGGGCTGAGATTATACAATGGTTTAGAGAAACGCCAGATGCTATTTTAACATCGGTAAGTATATTGACTACAGGTTTTGATGAACCTACCATTGATACTATTATTCTAAACAGAGCAACAAAATCGTTGACTTTGTACTATCAAATGATTGGTCGTGGTTCTCGTATTCTAAATAATAAATCTAGTTTTAATGTAATAGATTTAGGAAATAATACCCACCGATTTGGCCCTTGGGGAGCCGATTTAGATTGGCAAACTATTTTTAAATCACCCGATTATTTTGTAGATAGAATTTTGGATGATGATGAAATTGAAGGAAATTTCAGGTTTGAAATGCCTACAGAAATCCGAGAGAAATTCGCTAAGTCTAAGGAAGTTTATTTTGATATAAAGGCAATCTGTTCAGATGCTGTAAAAAAAGGAGAATCATCTAAAGTAGTTTTAGAAAGATCGATTGCACAACACGGGCTTATCTGTATTGAAAACAGTGAAGACGTCTATGATGCCTTGAGTTTAGCTAAGAAATTAGGAGATGATGTTGACAACCGAATCGAACGCTACGCAAAATGCATCAGCCGAAGTACACACAATTTTATTAGTTGGCTAAAGGATGATTACCGTTTAAAACTGCGTAATTATTTGCGAGAAAACTTTGATCGTGTGTATGAAGAAATTCATGGCTTTCCTCCAAAAGAAGAGGAGTAAATTTAGTGGGGTTACGATCTACAACGTAATACTTGTTTAGTTTTCAAAATCATAAAAGATAGTTTCTAAGTTTTTTTTATCTGGGTTATCTGGGACGATTTCAATTTTAAAATCATCGAACCAATATTTACCTTTTCCATTTAGAACTACACCAAAATATATATGATCGGCTCTATTAGGTACTTTAATTGTTGTTTCATGTAATACCCAATCACTAGTACCTTTTGTTGCTATATGATATGTGTTTTCGTAGCTTAACATCTTCCTGTTTTTATTGTCTACTCGTATCCAAATACCTACATAATGTACAATATCTTCAGATTTAATATAAGTAGAAACTTTAATCGTTTTACCAAGATACTTTCCTGCTTTAATACTACTCATTACATTACCAAATCCAACAATACTATCATTTCCTTTGGTCTGTAGACTTATTGATTTTTTCTCCGAATAAAAATTTAATGAATCCCATTTTACATCATATCTATTAGGAAATCTACAAGCCTTATACCATCCTTTTGGTAATTTGGGTTTTTTATTGGCTGGAGCTTTTAAATCTACTAAATCTAACCGCTCTCTTTTGGGTTTTAGTTCTCCAAAAAGTGATGTTGTGGCTTTGGTTTCTTTAATGAAAATAATCGCATCAAACATTTCTTGAGGAGAAAGCAAATAATAATCTTTATCAGATTCTAAATTATAACCAACCAATTTTAAATATTTTGCTCGAGCATTTCTAAATCTAATCCTCGAATATTTATTAAACTCAAAATAATAGGCATCGGAATCTACTTGAGAAAACAGTTGCTCCCAAGAATTCGTCTTACTAAAAATAAAAGTGTCTTGAAGTAATTCATCATCGTAAGTTCTGTCATTATTAATAAATCTGGTTTCTATATAACTATATGTTCCGCTATTGGTAGAGAGTCCAATTGCATAATATTCGTCGCCAAATTCTTCTTTTAGGTTTTCTCCCATACTACCTATTTCATTATCGATAATTATAGTTTTTGAAATATGTGCATTATGCGCCCAAATAATTATTTTTGCATCTGGTTTGTTAGCATAATAAGAGATGCGATCTGCCATAATTTCATCACGAGACTGAAAGTTACCTTCAGCGATGTTTTTATAATTTATAAAAGTGTTTTTAAGATTAAACAGATACTCTTCAATTAATGGAGTTTGTAAACCTTCAGACTGTATGGTTTTTTCAATTTTTAGTAGTAAATAATAAATTTCAGCTCCATAAGTAAAGTCAGTTATGTTCTTTGGAAAATCTTCACCTTTTCTCTTGTAGTACTCTTCTTTTGAAAATAAGTATCGTGATTTAAACTCACTTAATAAATGTTTCAATTGTCTGTTGTTACTAGGTAATAGTTCTTTTTCTAGAAGCATATCCATTTGCCCATACGAGTCGTCACAGCCTTTAAATTGCATGTGTTTATTAGTAGCGGAATATTCTCTAAGCCAAAGTAAAAATGCTTTCATTTCTTTGGTTTGATAGATTGAAAATAAATGATTACTCATTAAATCATTAATATTTTTATCTTGAATATTTTGAGTTAAAACTTCAATATCACCGTAGGGGTTTTCTAAAATAATGGTATTAAAACCCTTTTCAATAATAAGTTTCTTAGTGATCGTAAATCTTACTTTGTAATATTCCGAAGTACCGTGGGTATCTTCACCAATGGCGACTATTTTTTTGCTTTTAACTTTTTTAACGAGATGTGAAAGTGATTCAGATAAGGAAAGGTCGTTAGTGAAATCTAAGTCTGTTTTATCGTTACTAATTTGTTTTACAACTTGTGCGTTACTAATAGAAAAAATAAATAAAAGAGAAAGTAAAAGTATTCTGGACATTGGGTTAGTTTTGATACTTCAAACCTAATTAATTTATTAGAGCTATTTTTATAATGACTTCATAAGATTGTATTAAAAAGGGGTTAATTGTTTATTTACATTCAAAACAATCATTAACTTCCTATAATAATTTTTAATTTCAGCCACTAAATAAAAAAACTAAGTCTAATAAAATAGATTCAGGCAGTAATCTTTGTGATAATCTGAGTAAATGGATATATTTGAAAAATAATTACTAATATTAGTTAAAACTATCAGATGGCAAAATCGCAGCAAACATTTAATAAGGGGGAAAAGGAAAAGAAACGTTTAAAAAAACGTGAGGATAAGAGAAAGAAAATGGAAGCTCGCAAAGCGTTAGCCAAAGAGAGTGGGAAGAAAGGAATTGAATTTGCCTACGTAGATCATTATGGTAATTTAACAGATACACCTCCAGATCCTTCTTTAAAACTAAAAATAGATGTTGAAGACATCGAAATTAGCGTACCTAAAACCTTAGAGAGCGATAAAGTAGAGATAGATCCTGTTAGAATAGGAACAGTTTCGTTTTTTGATACCTCTAAAGGCTTCGGATTTATAGTAGATTCAGAAAATCAAGAGAAATACTTCTGCCATGTAAGTGGTTTGATTGATGAAATAACCGAAGGTAATAGAGTTTCTTTCGAACTAGAAAAAGGAATGAAAGGTATGAATGCAGTTAAGGTGACCTTAGTAAAATAAGCTAACTGTTTTTAAAGTAAATCACTAACAAGTGATTTTTGTCATAGTATTCGGTTGAGCTTCAGCGTAAATTTGAGTCTAAAATTTAGCAAGATGAAAACCATTAAAAGAATTTCGACCCTTTCAAAAAACAGTATTCTATTCACTTTGTTTTTATTGATTATTAGTAGCGGATCTGCTCAAATAGATGCGGATAAACGCTCCGAGCTTATTAAACCCGAAACCAATATCTCTGATGACATGCTTTGGCATGTAAAAGCATTTAGACCCGATGCTGAAATACTAAAGGTAAAGGCTATTGATAAAGATGAAAATATTTACGATGTTAAAGCTATTCAGCCCTATGAAACTTCTAGTAGTGTGCTTAGTGTTAAAGCTATTGTAAATAACAAACAACTTCCTATAAAAATAATTTTACCAAAAGGTAAAGATAAATATTTTCCATTGGTGGCAATCAATGACGATGGAAGTTTGCTGAAAATTGTAGCTATAAATGATGATGGTGAATATCTAGAAGTAAAAGGACATAGTAAGTCGGGTAATATTATCCATATAAGTGCCATCACAACAAATGGCCTTGGTTATAATATTATAGCTTTATCTACTTTTGGCGAAGTAAACGCTGTAATGGGCATGAAGATGCTAGAGGCTACAGAAGAAGCTGTTATTAACGGAGTCTCTATTTTTGCCCACGTAAAAGCTATTAAACAGAATTAATATTCAGAATAAAGGATAAAAAGCGAATATCATGTAAAGTGGTATTCGCTTTTTTTTTATAAAAGTTTCTTCAATTAATAAGAACAATCATATCAAGAACTATCAAAAGTTAAAGCTTTCATAATGTCTATATACCCATTAAACTCTTGACATCTAAAAGAGTCAAAAAGGTAAATAATTTAAAAGAAATAGTTATGAAACGAGCAAGTTAAAATTTTTCACACCCAAATGAATGATTAATAGCGAACAGCATTTGACCAGTTTAATAAAATAATATAGACATATGAAAAACAACATTTTAAAAGTAGTAGTTTTAGCAGTAGCGTTAGTACTCTCAGTACCCGCAATCGCACAACAACAAGGAAGAGGCAAACAACAAAACAAGCCAAGTCCAGATCAGGTAATTACTAGGTTAGACACTAATAATGATGGTAAAATAGATAAAGAAGAAGCTTCAAAAGCACCAAAAGGAAACTTAGCAGAAAACTTTGATAATTTAGATAGCAATAATGATGGATTTATAGTTTTAGAAGAATTTAAAGTAAGGACTTCAGGAAATAAAAATAAGCAGAAGAGAAAACCATCACCAGAGAAAGTATTCGAAATGGTAGATAATAATAAAGATGGTCAGTTAGATAAACTTGAAGTAGCTGCAAAAGACAGAGGAAATCTTGAAGATAACTTTGCCAGAATTGACACCAATTCAGATGATGCTATTTCTATGGATGAATTAAAAGATTTTCAAGCATCAAATAAATCTAAAGGAAAATCTAAATGCAATAAGAAAAGAAGCTAAAGCACTAAAAAGTATTGTGTAGGGGCACTTACACAATACTTTTTTTCTTAGTAGTCTATTCCCATTAGCACTTTGGCAAGGTAATTTTCATTTCCCCATTTTGATATGAGATAGAAAAGGGTATTTCTTCAAAAGTACAGCGTGGTTCAATGGTAAACTGAATTTTTCCAAATACTTCAAAATCACCTTTTGATTTTAACAGTAAAGGTTGTTTGTAGGTGGTGTTTATGCGTACCCAGTTTACAAGTCCGTTGGTGAAAGGATGAGGGTCAAATTCTTCAACAGACCTAGGGGTTTCTACAACATTACCTTCAAAGCTGAGATCAGTATCACTTCCTAAATCCATATAGAATTTCCCAGAAAAATCTCTCTTGGCATTTGGAGATATATAATGTGAGCCATTATGCAATTCTATCGAAATTACTAAAGTAGCTTCTTGCTCTTTTGTATTTTCTATATCAAAATGTACTGTGTAATCATCATCAGTAACAGTAAACCCATTTGTAATTTCAGGATTCTCCATTTTTACGGTTACTAATGTTTCCTCTGGCTGTTGTTGACTTGTACTATAGGTAATAACTAATAGTACTAATGCAATTGTTGTTAATTTGTTCATTTTCGGATTGTTTTAGATGATTGTTAATTTTAGTTATTCATTGTTTAGCTCACAAGCGTTAGCGCGAAGGATTACCTTTTCTAAAGTATTCCAGACCTTATGATTAAATTCTTTTGGTGAAAACCTAAATACAATAATAGATTTATCAGTTTTCTTACAATACTGTTTTTCAACATGTACGTTTAATGATATAATTTCTTTGGTTCTTAAATTATCGAAAAAGCTGACTTTCCCTACATAGCTACTTATATTAGAAAAACTCTCTTTTCTGCTAAATTGGGTTATGGTATTTGATGAGTTCATTAATCCATCAAAATAAGTTTTCAAATCTGCTTCCAATTTCTTTACTGAATTCACTTTATCCCCTTCAATGTCCCAAACAAAAACATAGGACCAAAAATTAGGACTTTCTTTTTTTGACCATCCTTCAGGAAATTGTGCTTCTTCAATTCCTTTATAATTAATATCTTGTGCAAACCTAATGGGGAAGGTAAAAATCTCTTTTCCCCAGATACTATCCGTTACTAACAAGTCTAATGTGTCTTGTGCAGCCTTCGATTCATTTTGAGCTACTAATGAAATTGAAAAACAAGTAATGTATAAGAATGTAATAATGATAATCTTCATGTGTTTATTTTATTTTGATGTAAAACTAAGTCAACTAGAAAATAAATATGTCAAAAAAATGTAAAAGAAGTGTCAACACTTGTAAAAAGTCAAGAATTTATATGTTATTTACAGCGGTATGAGTAACAGAAAAAATTATTCGTTTATTTTCTTGGTTATTATTTTGGTTTCCACATTGGTACTATCGGGATTTGATAGGTCTAAGGAGGGCTTTTCAGCCCTAGTAAAAGTTTCATTACGAGCGGTTGGTAATCAATTATTACTTAGCCATCACGATTCAACTTCTCTGGTATTGCCTGTGATAAAATTAGAAACTAAGTATGAGCTTTCTTTTCAGAAAGAAATCTCTTTGCTGCCAAACAACTTGGTGTCGATTATAAAAAACAGCTTTGAGAAAGCGGGACTTCCTAAATATTACCGTGTAGAAGTGATACAATGTACAGATCTAGAGGTTGCTTATAGTTACGAAATGACGAATGATAAGGAGAAAAACATCATTCCTTGTGCTGGACGATTATTACCAGAAAACTGCTATACAATAACGGTACGGTTTACAAATAAAGAAACTTATTTTGCAATACAGCCTCTTTTATATGTTCTTGTTTTTATAGCCTTTGTGCTAATAGCATTCCTTTTTTATAAAAGGAAACAGGCTCAAAATATACCTCCTAGTCAAGAAGATGCTACAACGTATAAGGCTATTGGTATATTTCATTTTTATCCAGAACAGAATAAGCTGGTAAAAGCTACTGAAGAAATAAGCCTTTCACGAAAAGAGTGCGAGCTGTTAGCAATTTTTATTGCGAATCCTAACCAAATTATTAAAAGAGACGAATTAACTAAAAGGGTATGGGAAGACCATGGAGTAATTGTTGGCAGAAGTTTAGATACCTATATTTCTAAGCTTCGCAAGATTTTAAAAGATGATGACTCTATTAAAATCACCAATGTTCATGGGGTAGGCTATAAGTTGGAGATTAAATAACTTAGAGGTTTAAGGTTTTAATGTTACTAATTTGTACTGTTAGATTGGGTTTTTAGTCTTTCAGCGAAGCGACCTTTACTCTTTTGTCTCTAGTCTTTTTTTAATAAGATTATTACTAATAAAGAGGTATCTAATCGAAATATTCTTTATTTTAGTAAAATATTCTTTCTTATAAGAAGCCTAAAAAAAAACTCTATGATGCGTTTATTTATAGTTCTAATTACAATCCTAGTACTGAATAGCTGTAATAATACAGATAAAAAAACAGAAAAAAGGATGCCTGCACGTCCAGAACTAAGTCAAGACTCAAAAATATTTTTGGGCAATAGGTTGTTTTCAGAAAAAACATGCATTACTTGTCATGCCGTAGCTACTAAAAAAATAGGCCCTTCGGTGGTCGATATCATGCATGTGTATAAAAAGAATAATGCTGATATCGTAGCATTTTTAAAAGGGCATTCAAAACCTATTGTAGACACTACCGCTAGCCAAGTAGCTATTATGCAGGCTAATATAGATGGCTTTTTAAAAGAAATAACCGATGAAGAACTAAATGCCATAGCAACTTATATGGTACACGTAGATCAATTGCGAAAAAAATAGCAAATCACATAAGGGGTAATTGTAGAAATCTACTCGAAATTACGAAGGATGCTAACCATCAGATTTACAATAAATTGAAAATAAGTTAATTATTGTGTTATATGTTAAAAAATAGAGTGATATTTGCAACTTAATATTTATAATAAATTAAATTACATTACAATGAGTAAAGGAACAGTAAAATTTTTCAATGAAACTAAAGGATTTGGTTTTATCACTGAAGAAGGAGTTGACAAAGATCACTTTGTACACATTTCAGGATTAGTAGACGAAATTCGCGAAGGCGATACAGTTGAATTTGATCTTCAAGAAGGAAACAAAGGATTAAACGCAGTAAACGTAAAAGTTATCTAATACATATACTTTCAAGTTTTATAAAAGCCCATCAATTTTTGATGGGCTTTTTTTTATGGCCATAGCTAGGGGACTAGCAGGAAGTCTCTAAGAAAAATATTAATACAACTACTTATCCAATTCCCGAAAATGGTATCCCTACCTTTGTCAAAATTATTTTTTTATGTCAAAACATTTCTCCGATCTAGGAATTAATGAACAGCTACAACAAAGTTTAGCCGAATTACAAATTTCTATCCCTACCAATATTCAAGAAAAAACAATCCCAGTAATAGTGGATCAAAAAGAAGATGTAGTGGCATTGGCAAAGACTGGAACAGGGAAAACTGCGGCATTCGGACTGCCATTATTACAACTAATAGACGTAGAGAACACCGCAGTACAAGCGGTAATTTTAGCACCTACAAGAGAACTTGGGCAACAAATCTATGCAAATCTAGTTTCTTACGCCACGCATATTCCCTCCATTTCTATTGCTACGGTTTGTGGCGGAATCCCAATCAAACCTCAAATAGAGCGTTTAAAAAGCACTACGCATATTGTGGTGGCAACACCGGGGCGTTTGGCAGATTTAGTGAAGCGAGAGGCGGTAAACATCCAAAATATCTCTTACTTTATTTTAGATGAAGCAGACGAAATGGTAACTGCCTTAAAAGAAGGGCTGGATAGTATCATCAAAGAAATCCCGAAATCTAGAAGAACCTTTTTGTTTACAGCAACCATGCCAGGAACTATAAAACAATTGGTTCAAAATTATATGTCCAAACATGTGGTGCATATAGAAGCAGATATGGCAACGGTGGGTCATCAGGGTATCGATCATCAATATGTGGTGGTAGCACCTATAGAGAAACTAGAAGTATTGCTTCATTTTTTAAATGCTAAGGAAGGCGAACGCGGTATTATATTCTGTAAAACCAAAGCAGCCGTAAATAAATTAGCCAAGAAATTGGCAATCAACAAATTCTCATCGGGTGCCATCCACGGAAGTTTGGCACAAGCAATTCGCGATCGAATTATGGGGCAGTTTAGAGAAGGGCATATCGATATTTTAGTGGCTACAGATTTGGCAGCGCGTGGTATTGATGTTAAAGAAATCTCCTACGTTGTTAATTATCATTTACCAGACACCTATGACACCTATGTGCATAGAAGCGGACGTACCGCAAGGGCAGGAGCAAAGGGGCTTTCATTAAGTATCATACAACAGGAGGAAGTGGAAGAAATCCCTGATTTTGAAGAGGAATTAGGCATCACATTTAATGAATTTCTTAAAGCAGATCCTCAAAGTATCGAAGAAAACAATGGGCTACTATGGGCAAGAAAAATATTTAAAACCAAACCCAATCGTACTGTTTCTGAAGAGTTTAAAAAGCAAATAAGAACGATATTTCATCACTTAACGAAAGAAGAGTTAATAGAAAAAATACTAGCAAATCATTTGGAAAAAACAAGTATAGGAACTCCAAAAACGGAAGGTGCTAAAAAGAAAAAAAATAAGAAGTAGTATGGCAAATAGCATCAAAGAGCAACAAGACATTCTTGAAAAATTAAAGATCTATAACTTAAATCCAATGCAAGAAGAAGCGTTGGAGGCAATCAAAAACAATACAAACACCATACTATTGTCTCCTACAGGAACAGGCAAGACTTTAGCATTTTTATTGCCATTAATAGAACTATTAAATCCAGAATGCACCGAAGTACAAGCCTTAATTATAGTGCCTTCTAGAGAGTTGGCCATTCAAATAGAACAGGTAATTAGAAATATGGGGGCTGGCTATAAAGCCAATGCTATTTATGGAGGAAGAGCAATTTCAAAAGATAAAATAGAACTCAAACATACGCCCGCCATTTTAATAGGAACCCCAGGGAGATTGGCAGATCATTTTAAGCAAGGTCGTTTTACTACAGATGAAATAAAAACATTGGTGATCGATGAGTTTGATATTTCGATTGAAGTTGGCGCAGGGGGCGAAATGAAAACAATCATGAGTTATTTGCCTAACATAACAAAACGTATTTTAACTTCTGCTACGCAAGGAAATTCTATTCCTGGCTATCTTAAAATGGAAGGGGCTACCACACTAAATTATAGTAAAGAAAAAGCGAGTTTAAAACTCACAGTAAAAACAATCCTTTCGCCTTCTATAAACAAACACAACACGCTAGTCGCCTTATTAAACCAATTGGGTAACGATCCTGGTATTGTTTTTTGTAATAAAAAAGAAAGCCTTTTAGACATTAGCCTCTTCTTAGAAAAAAAGAACATAGCACATACTTGTTTTCACGCAGGTATGGAGCAAAGAGAGCGAGAACGTGCCTTAATAAAATTACGTAACGGAAGTGTTTCGGTACTAGTAGCAAGTGATTTGGCTTCTAGAGGAATTGATATTCCAGAGATGAAATTCATTATCCATTATGAAATCCCGATGGCACTTCAAGAATATACCCACAGAAACGGTAGAACAGCCAGAGTAAATGCAAAAGGAACCGCCTATCTAATAAAAGGACAAAAAGAGGTATTTCCAGACTTTATAGGAAAAACAAAAATAGAAACCCTTACCAATACAGGAGAACGCAAACCTCAATTTTGGGCTACCTTGTTTATTTCTGGTGGACGTAAAGATAAAATCTCTAAAGGCGATATTGCAGGGCTGTTTTTTAAACAGGGTGCTATTAACAAAGATCAATTGGGGCTTATCGAGCTAAAACAAGATTGTGCCTTTGTAGCCGTTCCTGTAAGCATTGTAGATGCTTTGGCAGCCAAACTAAACAATACCCGCTTAAAAAAGAAAAAAGTGAGGGTGACTAGTATCTAAATATAGTTCCTTAAACACACTATTGTTTTTGTATGTTAAACCAGTACCTGCAAACTATGAAACTTAAACGCTATTGCGGCACCGTTAAGCTAATGGAGGGTGAAGTATATTGATTTTATCTTCCTCTTCCACTTTTTTTAACGTCTGATTGTCTTTTAGCATTACTAGACTTACGTTTATCCTTTTTTTTAGATGGCTGTTCTGCTTTATTTCCAAAGAATTTACTACCCATAATACTTGCTTTTTAGTAATAGTTATTAACGTTCTCAAAGTTAATCATTTCGTGCTTAACTCCAACAAAATTACAAGAAACACCAGGGCAAACTCATACTTTTATTTTTAACACCTTTAATAAATACTGATTATCCCAACCTGCTTTAAGTCTTTTACCTTTAATACCTTGCTTTTCTGTCTTCTCATTTTTCAGTAAGTTTAGAGCTAT
>JAUVAS010000052.1 GCA_030591585.1 Flavobacterium sp.
ATTCTTTTTTGTCGATATTAATAAAAAGATCACTGTCTTCTAAAAAAATTACTACAGTACTTAGTGTAGTTTCAATATTTGCAATTTTATAATTGTCTTTAACATCTTTAAAAGTACTAGTAGTGTTTAAGCCTTTAGCAGTTTTGTAGCGCGCATCAAAAAATTGAAAATTTGCTATTAATGCATCGGGGTTATTGTTTTCTCTTGGTGAAATTAACATTAATTTCTTTCCGCCTTTTTCGTAAATTTCTACGTCACCTTGGGTCGAAAACTCATCTTGTCTAGCGTTTAAACGAACAATAGAATCGTTTGCGAAAATAGAATCTACTTGTTTTATCATCATCCCTTTAGTTATGTTGCCAACAGTATTGTTAGAAATTAAATAAGGGTCTTTTTCTTCTGCACATTGAATAAATAATAGTGTTGAAAATACGATAAGTGCAATTTTTTTAATCATTTTATTGTTGTTTTTAAAGTATGCCGAAATTACTAAAAATGATATTGTAATTAGCGTAATGTTCTTAGAAATATTATTATATTTTAGTGCTAAAAATCTGAATTTTAGAAGTCACCCATCTTCAGTCGTTAAAGCTATTTCATCATTTTACCTAAAATTCCCAATACACCTCTTATTACTGTAGCGCTTGTTAAAACTTTAATAAATGGATTCATTCTTGTGCTTTTTCTTCTGGTTGTAGTTTTTCTAGAGGAACTTCGTCTAGAGGAGTACCGTTCTGCTTCTTCTGTTTCTTTTCTTGCTTTTTTTCGAGTTTCTTCCTGTTCGGCGATTTCTATTTTTTGGTTTAGTAATTCATAGGCACTTTCACGATCTATTTCTTTATTATACTTCGGAATTAATTTAGATTCTTCTAACAAATCTTTCAACTCATTCTCTTCCAGTATATCCATTCTGCTCATAGGTGCTCGTAACATTGTGGCTGCTAGTGGTGTTGGAATTCCTTTTTCGTTTAAAGCGGTTACTAAGGCTTCTCCAATTCCTAATTTGGTAAGTACTTCGTCTGTTTTATAATATTCTGAAATGGGATAATTCTCTGCTGTTAACTTGATAGCTTTCCTGTCTTTTGCTGTAAAAGCACGTAATGCATGTTGAATTTTTAAGCCCAACTGACTTAATACTGCATCTGGTACATCAGTCGGGTTTTGAGTAACAAAATATAAGCCAACACCTTTAGATCGTATGAGTTTTACAATACTCTCAATTTGATTTAGTAATGCTTTACTCGCTTCGTTAAATATTAAATGTGCTTCGTCTATAAATATTACTAGCTCAGGTCTTCCGCTATCACCTTGTTCTGGGAAGGTAGAATATATTTCGGCCAAAAGGCTTAGCATAAAAGTTGAAAAAAGCTGAGGTCTATCTTGAATATCTGTAAGGCGAACAATATTAATATAGCCCATTCCATTTTCATCTATACGAAGTAAATCGTCTGTGTCAAATGATTTTTCTCCAAAAAACAAATCCCCACCTTGTTGTTCTAATGCTACTACTTTTCTTAGAATAGATCCTGTTGACGAAGATGAAATTCGACCATATTCTTTAGCCAATTCTTTTTTGCCTTCTCCTGTGGCATATTGCAACACTTTTTTAAAATCTTTTAAATCTAATAAAGGAAGTTTGTTATCATCACAATATTTAAATAATACCGCAATAATTCCTGCTTGTGTTTGGGTAACATCTAAGATTCTAGAAAGCAGCACAGGGCCAAATTCACTTACGGTGGCTCTTAGTCGTACACCTCCTTGTTTAGAAAGTGTTAATATTTCTACTGGAAATTTTTTGGCTTCAAAAGGGATACCGATTTTTTTGTGACGTTCGTCAATTTTAGGATGTCCAGGACTTGGTTGTGCAATTCCGCTTAAATCACCTTTCATATCCATCAACAATACAGGGATTCCTTTTTCTGAAAGGTTTTCAGCCAATATTTGTAGTGTTTTTGTTTTTCCTGTTCCAGTAGCTCCCGCAATTAGACCATGACGGTTTAATGTTTTTAAAGGAATTTTCACAAAAGCATTGGTAATGGTTTCGCCATCTAACATGGCTGCTCCAAGAGTTATAAAATCTCCTTTTGTTTTATTTCCTTCAGTAATATGATCGAAAAAAGTTTGTTGGTCTGCCATAATAGAATTTTTGTTAAAAATACTAATTGTAAATAATATTCTAAAATCTAAACGGAGTCTATTTATTATTAATTCTTTGATTTATTAAACCTTTAAATTTTTACCTTTGCCTCGATGCAAGACAAAATTAAAAAATTAGTAGAAAAAGGGGAGATGCTTCCGTTAATGGAAGCGTTTTATACCATACAAGGAGAAGGTTTTCATAAAGGTACAGCTGCTTATTTTGTTAGAATTGGAGGTTGTGATGTGGGTTGCCATTGGTGTGATGTGAAAGAAAGTTGGAATGCTGATTTACACCCACCTACAGAAATTGAAGTTATTGCTGTTAATGCATCAAGTTATTCTAAAACCGTTGTGGTAACAGGTGGAGAGCCTTTAACCTGGAATATGAAGCCTTTGACTTCTCTTTTTAAAAAGAAAGGAATGCAGGTTCATATTGAAACTTCAGGGGCGTATGATTTGTCAGGAGATTGGGACTGGATTTGTTTGTCACCCAAAAAAATAAAACTTCCAAAAGAGGAAATTTATAAAGTAGCAGATGAGCTGAAGATGATTATTAATAGTAAGTCAGATTTTAAATTTGCTGAAGAACAAGCTGCAAAAGTATCTGAAGACTGTATCTTATATTTACAACCAGAATGGAGCAAACGAGAGAAGATGATTCCGTTGATGGTAGATTATGTAATGAAAAACCCGAAATGGAAAGTTTCTTTACAGACTCATAAATATTTAAATATACCTTAAATAAAAAAAATCCGTTGCTTTTAACAACGGATTTTCTAGCTAATCAATATTTTATTTACTTAGTAAAAGGAACAGCTACTCGTACAGTATCCCATCCTAGATACATAGTAACCCCATTATCGGAGCCATCAAGTGCAATTGAAAATGCTTCTAAAGATTCTTTACCAGTAATCACAGGTACAGTTATTCTAGCAACATCATTTTTTTCATTATAAAAATAAGAACCCCATACGTTTAAGTCAGCGCTAATAATTATGATCCATTCTTTATCTCCCGGAATTGTAAAAAACGAATAATTCCCAGCTTTTAACGCAGTATCACCTAATTTAAAATCGGCGTACAATACCAACTCAGCAGCTTCGTTTGCTCCAGTTCTCCAAACTTCACCATTGGGAGCAAGCTTGCTTAGCTTTCTTCCTTTAAGTTGAGGTCTGCTATAAATAATTTTCATTTGTTTGTTAGCGTCTTTATAGTCTTTTGGGTATGATGAAATGTCCATAGGACTTTTGTCAAGATTACTAAATTCTTGTGCGTTTACGTTTAATGATAAAACCATTAAAAAGGCAACTGCGATAGTGGTAATTTTTTTCATGTTGTTTGTTTTAAATTGGAGTTAAAAATAGTTTTCAGAAAATTAAATTCTGAAAAAGATTTGTTAAAATTATTTAGGCATTAAATGGGTAAGTTGGTCGTGTAAAATTATTTTCTTTACAGAAAACAACAAATTAAAATTTCAAAATTTAGCCTCTAACAATCTTTTGCTTTTTTTTATTTTTTTAACTAATATAAAAACAATCAAAATTAATTTTAAGATGCTTTAGAGCGGGTTTAAGCGATTTTCAAGTATATCAACAAATGTTAATAATTATCAACACAAGCTCTTTGTTTACATTGAAACAAGGATGTGATTTTGTATATTTGAAAGTAATGAAAGACGATACTTAAACATCATCTTCTCGTGTGTTTAATTCAGAAAAATAACAAACAGTAAATTATGAGCGAAAAGCCTAAAAAAGAAAATTATGGTGCCGATAGTATTCAGGCATTAGAGGGAATGGAGCATGTTCGCATGCGTCCATCTATGTATATTGGTGATGTAGGAGTGCGAGGATTGCACCATTTGGTGTATGAAGTAGTAGACAACTCTATTGATGAAGCAATGGGTGGCTTTTGTGATGAAATAGATGTAGTTATTAATGAAGATAATTCAGTTTCAGTTAAAGATAATGGTCGTGGAATTCCTGTAGACTTGCATAAAAAAGAAGGGGTTTCAGCATTAGAGGTTGTAATGACTAAAATTGGAGCAGGAGGAAAGTTTGATAAAGACTCTTATAAGGTTTCAGGTGGATTACACGGTGTTGGTGTTTCGGTAGTAAATGCACTTTCAATACATTTAAGAGCTACGGTACATCGTGAGGGTAAGATTTGGGAACAAGAGTATGAACGCGGTAAAACAATGTATCCTGTTAAGCCTATTGGTGAAACTGATTTTAGAGGAACTGTTATCACCTTCAGACCCGATGAGGAAATATTTAAACAAACTATTGAGTTTAGTTATGAAACGCTTGCCAATAGAATGCGAGAGTTATCTTTCCTAAATAAAGGGATTACAATCTCTATTATTGATAAACGAAATAAAGACGAAAAAGGGGAATTTATTTCAGATATTTTTAATAGTACAGAAGGGCTTAAAGAATTTATTCGCTTTTTAGACGAAACACGTGAACCTGTAATTGGTGATGTAATTCATATGGAAGGAGAAAAGAATGGAATTCCTGTTGAAGTAGCTATGATATACAACACTTCATACAGCGAAAATTTACATTCTTACGTAAATAATATTAATACTCATGAAGGAGGGACACATCTTTCTGGATTTAGAAGGGGGCTAACCCATACGCTTAAAAAGTATGCAGATGCTTCAGGAATGTTAACTAAGCTAAAGTTTGATATTGCGGGTGATGATTTTAGAGAAGGGTTAACTGCAATTATTTCAGTAAAGGTTGGGGAACCTCAATTTGAAGGGCAAACAAAAACTAAGTTAGGAAATAGAGAAGTTTCTGCTGCGGTAAGCCAATCGGTTTCCGAAATGTTAGAAAATTACCTTGAGGAAAACCCTAACGATGCCAAAATTATTGTTCAGAAAGTAATTCTTGCAGCACAGGCTCGACATGCCGCCAATAAAGCTCGAGATATGGTACAGCGTAAAACCGTTATGAGTATTGGAGGCTTACCTGGAAAATTATCTGACTGTTCTGAGCAAGATCCAGCTATTTGTGAAGTATTTTTAGTTGAGGGAGATTCGGCGGGAGGTACTGCAAAGCAAGGTCGTGATCGTAATTTTCAAGCTATTTTGCCATTAAGAGGAAAGATTTTAAATGTTGAAAAAGCAATGCAACATAAGGTTTTTGAAAATGAAGAAATTAGAAATATTTTTACTGCCCTAGGAGTAACTATTGGGACAGAAGAAGATAGTAAAGCATTAAACATAGAAAAACTACGATATCATAAAGTAGTTATCATGTGTGATGCCGATGTAGATGGCAGTCATATTGAAACGTTAATTCTTACTTTTTTCTTTAGGTATATGAAAGAATTAATTGAAAATGGCCATATTTATATAGCGACTCCTCCTTTATACTTAGTAAGAAAAGGAGCAAAAAAGAAGTATGCTTGGAGTGATGAAGAACGGGATGAGATTCAAAAAGAATTTGGAGAGGGATGTAAAATACAACGTTATAAAGGTCTTGGAGAAATGAATGCGATACAACTTTGGGATACTACTATGAAACCTTCTGCCAGAACCCTTCGTCAAATAGTTATTGACAATGGTGCGGAAGCAGATCGAGTGTTTTCTATGTTAATGGGAGATGAAGTTCCTCCACGTAGAGAGTTTATCGAAAAAAATGCGGTGTATGCGAATATAGATGCGTAAAAAAATCTCGAAAATTAGCATATTTTGTATTGCATTATTGATGTCTTGTCAAGGGTTGTCTCAAATAAACAGCCCCGATGTTACTAATGCAATACTAGATATGCTTTATATTTCTAGTAAGTATGTTTCTCCTGCGGCAAGTGCTTCGGCGTATCAATCATCTTCGTCTTGGTATAGTTCTGCAGAAAGTGTAGGAAAATTTAAAGTAGATGTTTCAGTGCATTTTAATGTTTTGCCAATTCCTGATAAGCAAAAAAACTTTAGCATAAATAATTCTGAATTGATAACCATGAAGGTTAGAGGATCTCAATCTGCTGATATACCTACAGCATTAGGGGGAGATACTTCCACATTTTTCGATTTTAACATAGAAGATGAAGCGTATGAGTGGCAAGCATTTGAAGGCGTTAAGCAGGATGTGGTTGCGCATCCATATCTTCAAGCAAGTATTGGTTTGTGGAAAGAAACAGATGTAACGTTTCGATATTCTCCTAAAATTACTATTGAAACTTCGAGTTATGAAATATTTGGAGCTGCAGTAAAACATAATGTTACTCAATATTTTAGAAATAAAGAAATTGATGCTAGACCAATTGAATTGGCTGTTTTGGCATCGTACTCAAAATTTGATTTAAATCTGTTTTTTGACGAAGTAGAGATAAAGCCTGTAGATTCGGATTCTGAAACCGAACCACTAACAACGATTAACTCGATTGTTATAGATGCAAATTCTTGGTTGTTTCAGTTAATAGCGTCAAAAAAAATTAATAAATTTGAATTAACAGGAGCTGTTGGTTTTACTAAAAATGATTTTAATTACAGACTAGGAGGAGATGAGGGTTTGTTTTTAGATTTATTTAACGAGTTACTTTCACTTTTAGACGAAAATAAAAATGAATTTAAAGGTGATGTAGGTGCCAATTATTATTTTAATAAATTTCATATATCTTCAATGGTAACCGTTGGAAAGTTTCCGAATATTAATATAGCACTTCATTATAAAATTTAATAAATAACAGCAGCCTTTTTGCTATTTTATTCCCTGTAATTAAGCCTTTTATTGTACTTTTACACCTTCTTACCAAGATGGTAGAATACATTAAATAATCACAAAAAAAAATAAGAATAATTATGAAAATTACAATTGTTGGAGCTGGAGCAGTAGGCGCAAGTTGCGCTGAGTATATTGCTATTAAAAATTTTGCTAGCGAAGTAGTAATATTAGATATTAAAGAGGGATATGCAGAAGGAAAAGCGATGGATTTGATGCAAACCGCATCGTTAAATGGTTTCGATACAAAAATAGTAGGAGTTACTAACGATTATTCAAAAACAGCCAATAGTAACATTGTAATTATTACTAGCGGAATTCCTCGTAAACCAGGGATGACACGTGAAGAATTAATAGGTATTAATGCAGGTATTGTAAAAATGGTTTCTTCAAGTTTAATTGAGCATTCGCCAGAGGCTATTATGATTGTAGTAAGTAATCCTATGGATACAATGACGTATTTAGTTCATAAAACTACAGGATTGCCAAAAAATAGAATCATAGGTATGGGTGGTGCTTTAGATAGCGCTCGTTTTAAATACAGATTAGCAGAAGCTTTAGGTGCTCCTATTAGCGATGTTGACGGAATGGTAATTGGAGGGCATAGTGATGTTGGAATGGTTCCTTTAACTAGAATGGCAACTAGAAATAGTATACCAGTAACAAAGTTTCTTTCTGAAGAAAGACTTACGCAAGTAATGGAAGATACTAAAGTTGGTGGAGGTACTTTAACTAAATTATTAGGAACCTCTGCTTGGTATGCTCCGGGGGCTGCCGTTTCTGGATTGGCTCAAGCAATAGCATGTGACCAGAAAAAAATGTTTCCTTGTTCTACTTTATTAGAAGGAGAATACGGGTTAAATGATATTTGTATTGGAGTGCCTGTAATTTTAGGGAAAAATGGAATTGAAGAAATTGTAGAATTAGAACTTACAGATGCTGAGAAAGAACATATGTTAAGAAGTTCTGAAGGTGTTAGAAAAACTAACGGATTGTTAGAAATATAATCTCCAACACTTTAAATAGATATTTACGTAAAGACTGCAGAAATGCAGTCTTTATTTTTTATATTTGGCGAATGAAAACAAAATGGCACTTTAGTGCTTTTATTATTATCCTTACCGTACTAGGTATTAGCTTGCAACAATTTTCTGTATCCAATCAAGAAATTGTAGTACGGTTTGCTAATGATGAGGTAGGGTTAATTGAAACTCAAAACACGATTGCAATAGTAAAAAAACAATTGCAACAAGTTGGAGTTAAAAATATAAAAGTACATAAAGGAGAAAATGGAGAATTAAAGATTTCTTATTTTAGTGATATAGATGTCGCTTCCATAAAAAAAATATTTTCTGCCCGCGTGCCGATCGAAGCTTCAGCGGAGGAGCAAGAAAAAGAATTAAAACTAAGGTTTGCTTCAGTTTTTAATAAAAAAGAATCATCTAATTTTCCTTCCGATAAAAATTCAAACAGTTATAAACTTGATATTTTCGAGATCCAAAAAGAGAATGATACCGAACTGGATTTAAATGAATTTGCCTTAGAATTAAATCTGGAAAATGATCGATTTTTTAAGCCTGTTGTTTATTATTCTTATATTGAAATTGATGTTAGAGGGGAAAATAAAATTGAAAAAACAGCTTATATAGCGCATAGGAATATTTCAATTGCAATAGATAATTCATCATTTAATATTCCAGAAGTTAGAGCGGGGCCTTTACTAACATAAATTCTTAATTAGCTTTCATTATAAGTATAATAAAGCTAAAATAAATCACATTTAATATCATAAAAATAATTGTCAGATTATACGGTAAATTTTATATTTGCTCGTTTTAAAAATTTGACCATAAAAAAATAAAAGAATGCAAAATAAAGGACTAATTAAAGTATTTGCAATATTGTTCGGGTTGGTAAGTTTATACCAATTGTCATTTACATATATTTCAAATAATATTGAGGGTGAAGCAAAGGCATTTGCAAATGCTAAATATCCAGCAACTGAACCAGAAAAAAGAAATACAACAGAAGCTAGTTACCTAGATTCTATAGGCAAGGTTCCTGTTTTTTTAGGAATCGATTACGATACTGCTAAAGAAAAAGAACTTAATAAAGGACTGGATTTAGAAGGAGGTATTAATGTAATACTTCAGGTTTCAGTAAAAGACATTTTAAAAGGATTGGCAAACAATTCTAAAGATGCTGCTTTTAATCAAGCATTAAATGATGCAACACAGCTTCAGAAAGATGCTCAGGAAACTTATTTAGAGTCTTTCTTTAAGGCTTTTGATGCACTTCCTGGAGAAAATTTATTAGCATCTCCAGATATTTTCTTTAATAAAAATTTAGAAGATGACATCAATGCTTCTATGACCAATGAAGAGGTAGAGCCTGTAATAGAAAGAAAAATTGATGAGTCTATTACAGCAGCTTTCGAGGTGTTAAGAAAACGTATTGATAAGTTTGGAGTAACTCAACCTAACATTCAACGTATTGGGAAATCTGCTCGTATATTAGTAGAACTACCTGGTGCAAAAGATGTAAATCGTGTTAAAAAATTATTACAAAGTACTGCTCAATTAGAATTTTGGGAGGTTTATAAAATTGATGAATTAGCAGGTTTCTTAGAAGCGGCAGATGCTAAATTAGCAGAGCTTAATAAAAAAGCAACACCTGAAGTAGAAGAAGAAATTAAAGACACTACAGTAACAGAAAGTAATATTGTTGACGATTTATTAGGAGGTGAAGATGTAAAAGATTCTATTGCAGATGCGCAAAAAGAAAGACCCTTACTTGGTAAAATGCAATATCCTGGATCTGCTGGGAGACCAGAATTAGGTACTTTCTTATTAAAAGATACTTCAGTAGTAAATGGTTATTTGCGTAACCCTCAAGTAAGATCTTTATTAAGTAACGATCAACGGTATGCAAAATTTGTTTGGGGAATTGCTTCAGAAAACAAACAATTAGGAGAAGAAGTTGTAACCTTATATGCAATTAAATCTAATAGAGATAACACTCCTCCATTAGCGGGTGGCGTAGTTGTTGACGCAACACAAACCTATGACCAATTAGGTAGGGTTGTGGTAAGTATGCAAATGAATGCTCGTGGAGCTAGAGTTTGGGAGCAAATGACAGGGAAAGCATTTAATAATGGAACCCAAATTGCAATTGTACTTGATGATATCGTTTATTCTGCACCAGGTGTAACCAGTGGTCCTATAGCAGGAGGGAATAGTCAGATTTCTGGAGATTTTAGTATTGCAGAAGGGCAAGATTTAGCAAATGTATTACGTGCAGGAAAATTACCTGCATCTGCAGAGATTATTCAAGGAGAGGTGATTGGACCAACATTAGGTCAAGAGGCAATTGATAGTGGTATATTCTCATTCCTATTAGCACTTGCTTTTGTATTGGTTTGGATGGTATTTTACTATGGTAAAGCAGGAGCCTTTGCAGATATTGCTTTAGCAGTAAATATTTTATTTATCTTCGGAATATTAGCAGGTCTTGGAGCAGTATTAACACTGCCAGGTATTGCAGGTATTATCTTGACTATTGGTATGTCGGTTGATGCAAACGTACTTATCTTTGAACGTATAAAAGAAGAGTTAGCAAAAGGAAAAGCACAAAAAGATGCTATTACTGATGGATTTAATAATGCACTTTCTTCTATTCTAGATGCTAACATTACTACAGGACTTACTGGATTAATATTATTAGTGTTTGGTACAGGTCCAATACAAGGTTTTGCAACTACCCTATTAATAGGTATCGCAACTTCATTATTTACGGCAATATTTATTACTAGATTGTTTATTGATAGTTATACAAGAAATGGGAAGCCATTACCTTGTTCAACGTCGTTTACTAAAAATATTCTAAGAAAGAATACTTTCGAATTTTTGAAGAAACGTAAAATTGCCTATGTGTTCTCAGGAATTATGATCGCTGTTAGTTTAGGATCTTTATTTACTGTAGGACTTAATCAAGGGGTTGACTTTGTTGGAGGAAGAACTTATACTGTTCGTTTTGATAGAGATGTAGATGCCAATGCTATTGAAAAGGATATGATTGCAATCTATGGAAGTGCTGAAGCAAAAACTTACGGTGGAGATAATCAATTAAAAATCACCACTAAATATAAGGTTGATGAAGCAGGAACCGAGATAGATGAAGAAATTGAACGTATGATGTTTGATGGATTAAAATCGAATCTTCCTGAAGGGTTTACTTACAATGAATATATTGATGATTACGAAAGTAAAATTGCAGGTAGAATGGAATCTTACAAAGTAAGTCCAACCATTGCAGATGATATTAAGAAAGCGTCATTCTGGGCGGTACTTGGTTCGTTAATTGTAGTGTTCTTATATATTTTGTTGCGATTTAGAAAATGGCAATTTAGTTTAGGAGCAGTTGCAGCAGTATTTCATGATGTGTTAATTGTATTAGGAATCTTCTCATTAACATATAAGATAATGCCATTTAATATGGAAATTGGGCAATCGTTTATTGCAGCGATACTTACCGTAATTGGATATTCATTAAATGATACCGTGGTGGTGTTTGACCGTATTCGTGAATACTTTAATGAGCACTCTTCTTGGAAGATGAATAGAGTTATTGACGCAGCATTAAACAGTACATTAAGTCGTACTTTAAATACATCATTAACGACTATGATTGTGTTACTGTCAATATTTGTTTTTGGTGCAGAATCTATTAGAGGATTGATATTTGCATTGATGGTGGGTGTTGTAGTTGGAACCTACTCTTCATTATTTATTGCAACTCCAGTAATGTTTGATACCGTTAAGAAAAGAGGAATTGATTTAACAGATAAAAATAAACAAGAAGAGGAAGAAGCCTAATATTTCATCTCTTTGGAAACTAAAAAAGCATCCTGATTATTCAGGATGCTTTTTTTATAAACTTCATTTAAGTAATTTTATTATTTTCTAGACCATTCAATAGTATCTCCTTTTTCAAGACCCCATTTGTCTGAAAGCCCTTCATTTATTTCAAGTACATATTTAATAGGCCCATCTGAGGGTAACGATGTTTTATCGTAAGGCTGTGCGTTTTTCTGAATATTTACAATCTCTTTCTTACTGTTTATAAAAATAATATCAATTGCAAATTCGGTGTTTTTCATATAGAAAGAACGTTGTTGTTCTATCTCAAAAATAAAAAGCATTGCCTGATTGTCCTCCATAGAATGGCGATACATTAATCCAGTCTGGGTTTCATATTCAGACTCTGCTATTTCAAGATCTACTATTTTTATTAGGGAGTCACTTCCTGCTTTTTTTAATTGTAGTTCTCCTTCTTTAGTGAAAGTTACTTCTTTTGTTATTGATTTATTAGAAGAGTTAGACTCTTTACAACTTTGAAAATAAAGTGTTGCTCCTATAATTGCTATAGAATAAATAATTTTTTTCATGAACTAATAGGTCTTTTTGAAGAAGTAATCATTAAATAAAACCCTACTAAAACAAAAGGAATGCTTAGCCACTGTCCCGTGTTTAATGCCCATTCTGCACGTTCGTCTACTTGTGCTTCTTTCACAAACTCTACAAAAAATCTAACCGTCCAAAGCAATACCAGAAAAGAACCTAATAGGAAGCCCATTTGTTTGCTTTTGTTGGTTTTCCAATAGATAAACCAGAGGATTAAAAACACAAAAACATACCCAAAAGCTTCATATAATTGGGCGGGATGACGTGGAAAATCTTCTCCTAATTGTTTAAAGATAACTCCGTAATCACTGTTGGTTGCTTTTCCAATAATTTCAGAATTAATAAAATTCCCAATTCTTACAAAAACAGCACCACTAGCAACAGCAACCACTATTCTGTCGAGTATCCAAAGAATAGGCTTTTTAAGTACTTTCTTACTGTAAATGTACATTGAAATAACAATACCTATGGCAGCGCCGTGGCTTGCTAAACCTTGAAATCCAGTAAACTGAAATTCAGGAATTGTTCTAAACGGCAGGAATACCGAAAGAAAATCTTGCGAAAACAATTCTGGTTGGTAAAAGATTACATGTCCTAATCGTGCTCCAATAAGTGTGGCAAGAACCACATAAATAAAAAGGCTATCCAATTTATCATCAGATTCGCCTTCGTTTTTAAATATTTTTTTTGTGATAAACCAGCCAAGTGCAAAAGCAATCACAAACATTAAACTGTAATATCGAATTAGAAAAAAACCTAAATCAATTCCTTTAGATGGGTCCCAAACAAAACTTAAAAAATGCATAGTTGATTTTTAATTATAAGAAGTGTAAATATAACGAAAGCTTCACGGTTTAATTATTAAAAAATAATTAAATTAATCTTCCTCTTTTTCAGGAACAGGATCAAAACCAGAACCTCCCCAAGGGTTACAACTTCCAATACGTTTAATTGCTAACCAACCACCTTTAAATAGTCCGTGTTTTTGAAGCGCTTCTATTGAATAATGAGAGCATGTTGGGTTGTACCTGCAAGTAGAAGGGAGAATAGGTGAAATCAATAATTGATACCCTCGTATCAATAAAACAAATGGAAATGTGAGTATTTTTTTCAATCCTATTTTTTAGAGTTCGTTTGTTTTGTTTTGTTTTGTTTTGTCATTCTGGGCTTGACCCAGAATCCATTTTTAGTGTTATTGTGGATCCAAAGCTGAGCCCAGGAAGACAAAAATAGTATGGTTTTAGAAAATAGTTATAACTTTTATGAGTTTCAAAAAACATATTTCGCGATGTTTAATTCAGCGAAAAAGTTGTCCCGTCTTTACCATCTTTTAACTGAATTCCAGCTTCCTGTAACTGATCCCGTATTAAATCACTAGTTGCAAAATCCTTGTTTGCTCTCGCTTGATTTCTAAGTCCGATTAATATATTTACAGCATCAGCAAGTTGATTGCCATCATTAGATTGAATATTCGCCGTGTCCTCTAAACCAAGCACATTGAATATAAAATCGTGCATGGTTTTTTGAAGTATTTCAATATCACTTTGAGTTAAAGATGTCTTACCTTCTTTAGTTGAATTTATGGCTTTGGCTGCTTCAAATAATTGTGCTATTAATATGGGACTGTTAAAGTCGTCATTCATAGCATCATAACAAGATTGTCTCCATTTTGAAACATCAAAATTACTTTCGGTTGAAGCGTTAATTTCAGGTAACATTCTATAAGATTCCATCAATCTATTAAATCCTTTTTCTGAAGCGACTAAGGCTTCGTTTGAAAAGTCTAAATTACTTCTATAATTTGCCTGATACATAAAAAACTTAGTGACTGTAGCTGAAAAAGCTTTACTTAAAATGTCATTTTCTCCTGTAAATAATTCGTGTGGTAAAATGTTATTTCCAGTAGATTTTGCCATTTTCTTACCATTTAAAGTAAGCATATTAGCATGCATCCAATAGTTTACTGGGTTTACTCCTGTGGATGCTTCAGATTGTGCTATTTCACATTCGTGATGTGGAAATTTTAAATCCATTCCGCCTCCATGAATATCAAAGTGTTTTCCTAAATATTTTGTACTCATCGCTGTACATTCAAGATGCCAACCAGGAAATCCATCACTCCAAGGCGAAGGCCAACGCATAATGTGTACAGGTTCTGCTTTTTTCCAAAGTGCAAAATCTTGAGGGTTTTTCTTGTCAGATTGCCCCTCTAATTCACGAGTATTAGCAACCATATCTTCGAGGTTTCTTCCGCTTAGTTTTCCGTAGTCATGAGCTGCATTAAATTTATGAACATCAAAATAAACAGATCCATTAACCTCATAAGCATAGCCTTCAGAAAGTATTTTTTTAATTATTTGAATTTGCTCAATAATATGTCCTGTTGCTGTGGGTTCAATACTTGGAGAGAGGGCGTTAAATTGATCCATCGTGGTATGGAAGTCAACCGTGTATCGTTGAACAATTTCCATAGGTTCTACCATTTCTATCCTCGCCTTTTTAGCAATACGATCCTCACCACTATCAGCATCATTCTCCAAATGTCCAGCATCGGTAATGTTTCTTACATATCGAACTTTATACCCCAAATGTTTTAAATAACGAAAAACCAAATCGAAAGCTAAAAACGTACGGCAATTTCCTAAATGTACATTGCTGTAAACTGTAGGTCCACAAACGTACATGCCAACAGCACCTTCGTTTATGGGTGTAAATTTTTCTTTAGTTTTTGAAATAGAATTATAGATGTGAAGCTCTTGTTGCTGATAAAGTTTCATTGTTTTTGTCTGGTGTCTGTTGACGGAAGTCTGAAGTGTTTAGCTTATGAATTCCAAAATTTTATTTAGTATTATTTCTGAATGCAATCATCATATTCATAAGGTGAAAAGATTCATTATAATTTGTTGTAAATTCTTCATCAGTTAAATACTTTCTTCTTTTAGCTTTATGCAAGCAAGTTACAACTTCAGCCAAGGAACGAATAGAGTAACCAATAAATTTTTTCAATTCAGGGTTTGATTGTCCAGTGCTTCCTTCTGCGATATTTAGTGCTATAGAATCTACTGCTCTACAAGATTGCGAAGTTAAATTGTAAATTTCTTTTTTCGGAAACTTTTCAGTTAATTGATTTATAACTTCACCTAAATCCATCGCCTTTTGCCAAATCAAAAGTTTTTCAAATTTAAATTTTGCTTCCATATTAAAAATATTGTTATAAACTTCTACATCTAACATCAGACTCCCAACATCAGACTTTAAGCATATCTAAAATTCAGTATCAAATTTAATATAATCTAAAAACTCTCTTTTAGTTTCAGTTTCTTTAAATTTTCCTCCAAATTCACTAGTGATGGTGCTGCTATCTATGTCGCGAATTCCTCGAGAGTTTACGCATAAATGTTTAGCATCAATAACACAAGCAACATCTTTTGTATTTAAAACTTCCTGAAGTTCCCTTACAATTTGAATCGTTAGTCTTTCTTGAACTTGTGGGCGTTTGGCGTAATAATCTACGACTCTATTCATTTTAGAAAGACCCACTACAGTCCCGTTAGAAACATAGGCGATATGTGCTTTACCAACAATTGGAAGTAAGTGATGTTCACAAGTAGAGTACAAAGTGATGTTTTTTTCAACCAACATCTCACCATATTTGTATTTATTATCAAAGGTGGATGCTTTAGGCTTATTCTCAGGATTTAATCCAGCAAATATTTCTTGAACAAACATTTTTGCAACCCGAGATGGAGTGCCTTTTAAGCTGTCATCTGTAAGATCCATGCCCAAGGTATTCAGTATGTTTTGAACATCTTTTTTTATGAGTGCAATTTTTTCAATATCACTAAGATCAAAGGCGTCAGAACGCAATGGAGTATCTGAGGATGTCCCTACATGATTGTTTCCAAATTCTTCAATTTCTTTTATTTGTTTTTCTAAATCCATAGGTATTAAATGTAATACAATTTGCAAAGATACGCATTCAAACAAAGTAATAAAATATTTGAAACTTACTTTTTAAATTCTGAAATCCTATTTTTTCATAAAAATTCCTTAAATTTCGCGGATTATTTAATGTATTTGCTATGAAATATTCCCCTTATTCACTTTTGTTGTTAATTTTCCTACTATTTTTTTCAAATAATAGTTTTTCGCAGGGACCTGGCTCTTTGTTTATTGATGCAGGACCAGATATTATCGCAGATTGCGCAACTGGAGGATGTGCTGATATTACTGCAACTTTTTTAGAAACATTTGAATCTATAAGCCTAGATTACACGGTTACATCTATAGCTTACAACCCGCCTTTTGCATTTGATGGATTAGCAAATTCTGTTAATACTAATATCGATGATGCCTGGAATAGTCCTGAAAACTTACCATTTGATTTTTGTTATTTTGCTGAAATAGAAACTGAATTTCAGGTTGGCTCTAATGGGGTTATCCGTTTTGATGTTGATGCAGGAGATACTTCCAATGGATGGGCTTTTTCTGAAAACTTACCTAATAATACCAATCCAACATTGGCAGAGGCCAACGTATTTACACCAGGTCATGATATAGATCCTTCAGTAAATAACGTGAATGAGATTGGATGGGAAATTTTGGGAACTTTCCCAAACAGAGTCTTAGTAGTTTCATTTTTTGAAGTTCCTTATTTTAGTTGTAACAGTTTAGAAGCTACTCATATGGTTGTTTTTTATGAATTTTCTAATGTTATAGAGATTTACATTAAAGATAAGCCTACTTGTAACGGTTGGAATAGTGGTAATGCTGTTGTTGGAATTCAAAATAATGATGGAAATATAGCTTTTGTCCCTCCAGGGAGAAATACTTCAGATTCACCTTGGACAGCAAATGACGAAGCGTGGAGCTTTACGCCAGATGGAGTGCAAACCTATGTTTTTGAATGGTTAGATTCTTTAGGTAATGTGATTGGTACGACTCCTACTATTAATGTTTGTCCTGTAGGAGCAGAAACGTACACTGCTAGAATTACTTATACTAATTGCAATGGAGATATTGTAATACTTACAGATGATGTTGTCGTAACATCAATTGCAGCTTTTACAGTAGATTTAGGTTTAGATATCGAAACTTGTTCATCAAACCCTATTGTTTTAGATGCTAGTGCAGATGCACCTGCCGCAGCTACCTATCAATGGTTTTTTAATGCTGTAGCAATTCCAGGTGCGACGAATCCAACCTATACGGTTACTGCCCCAAATTCTGGAACATATTCTGTTGAAGTAATAGATCCTGCAGATCCTACTTGTGTGGTTGGAGATGCAATTGATATTAACTTTTTACCACAGCCCATAATTGCTTCACCAGCAATTGACCTATTTCAATGTGATGATGGAACAAATACAGGAATATTTGATTTAACAATAAATACACCAATTGTTTTAGGAGGACAAGACCCTTTAGTTTTTGAAGTAAAATATTATGAATTATTAATTGATAGCCAGAATGATACCAACGCAATTATTCCTCCTCTAGATGCAAATTATCCTATTGCTACTCCGCCACAGCAAACTATTTATATTAGAATACAAGAAATAGCAACAGGGATTTGTTTTGCATTAGACGAATTTATGATTGATTTTTCTCCTGCATCAGCAGGGCCAATGACCGATATAGAGATATGTGATGCAGATTCTAATGGTTTTGTTACGTTGGATTTAATACTACTTAAGGATCTTGAAGCTCTTGCTGGGCAAGATCCATTGGAATATACTGTTACATATCATAGTTCTCAAGCAGATGCAGATGCAGATATTAATGCATTTCCGAACCCTTATACAGCAACGGCACCTTTAGAAACAATTTTTGTGCGTGTTGAAAATAATTCAACGCCTACTTGTTATGCTACGGATAGTTTTGATGTCACAATTTTTGTAGCCCCTTTAGCGACAACCCCAACCCCATATATTATTTGCGATGAGGTTCCCAATGATGGTTTTGCAGAGTTTAATTTAACAACTAAAGATGCTGAAATAACAGGAGGGAACCCAGACGCAGTAGTTTCATATTATACTACTTTTCTTAATGCTGTAACGGGGTCTTTTCCTATTGCGACTCCTACGGCTTATACCAATACGGTTCCTGGTTATCAAATTATATATGCTCGTGTTGAACATATAAATAGTTTTGATTGTTTTAATGTAGTAGAACTAGTTTTACAGGTAGATCAGGCACCATCGATTACAGATCCTATAGATGATTATTTTATATGTGACAATGATGGCGATGGTGTCGAGGTTTTTGATTTATTATCTAAGGATTCAGAGATATTAAACAC
>JAUVAS010000068.1 GCA_030591585.1 Flavobacterium sp.
GGAAAATTTGTATAGCTTATTTTAATATCGTCTTTGTTATTATATTCTAATACAACATGCCATGTGTCATTGTTGTTTTGATATCCTTTTCCTTCCCATTTTCCTGGCAACCAATCTTTATATAACGTATTGGTTTTTACTATTCTCTTACCGTGCTCCCAAAAACCTTCAAAATCTTTTCCTTTAGCATCTACAAAAACACCTTCACCATGTTTTTTACCATGCTCATAAATTCCTGTAAAAGTAGCTCCATTACTATAAAAATAGGTTCCTTTTCCTTGAAACTTCCCTTCTTTCCATTCGCCTTCATATCGATCGCCATCTGACCATTTATATACACCATAGCCATTTTTACAATCACCAGAACACTGAGAGTACGTATTAAAGCTAACAACTATAAATAAAAATGCAAGTACAAAAGATTTCATGAGGCTAATAATTAAAGATTAGAGTCCAAATATAAAAATATCAAGATGACTTACCAATAGGTATCCTTAAATAATATGATGATCTTTTGCTTTTTGTACTGCTTCAATTTTACTGTGTACTTGTAATTTCTTGTAGATATTCTCAATGTGCTTGCGAACTGTACTGGGAGATAAAAATAAGTTTTTAGCAATCACTGTATAACTTAACCCTTTGCTTAATTGTTCTAATACTTCCACTTCTCTTTTTGACAAAGAGATTATTTCTTGATCTTTTAGATTGCTAATGTTTATTGGATTCCGAAGTAATTTCAAAGTTTTTAAAGCGATTGAGGGGTTCATAGCCGCTCCTCCATTCATCGTCTCGTGTATACCGTTATGTAATTGTTCAGGATTAATTTCTTTCAGCAAATAACCATCGGCTCCAGCTTTAATAGCATTGAATATATTTTCATCATTATCGAATGCTGTCAACATGATAATTTTAATTTGTGGATACTTCTGTTTTACTACTTGGGTAGCTTCAATACCATTGAGTACTGGCATTTCAATGTCCATTAAGATTACATCTATATTGTGGTTATCTTCAAGCTTTGTGAGTAATTCGCTACCATTAAGAGAGGAATGTTTCACAGAAAGATCATCAAAAAAAGAAAGTTTCTCCTTAATGGCGGTAATTAAAAATGAATTATCATCTACTATGGCAACTTTTATATTCATATTGATTTGTTAGTTGAATAAAGATACTCAAAAATACTTTTATAAATTTTAAAATCAAATACGGCAACTGACGTATATATTTTAGTTGGCTTGCTCTGGGATAATTACAGTAACAGTAGTTCCCTTTTTTTCTGAAGAAGAAATTGCAAAGGTGCCTTTTAAATCTCTAGCCCGTTTTTTCATGTTATTGATTCCGTTTCCTAGTTCGACTTGATCTTCTGCAAAGCCAATCCCATCGTCTTTAATTTTAAAATGAAAGCCTTTCTCTTCTAAAATCACTACCTCAACTCTCGAAGCCTTTGCATATTTAATTGCATTGTTTACTGCTTCTTGAATAATACGGTAGATATTCATTCCTTGCACCGAAGTAAATGTGTTTTCTAGAGAAACACTAGTATCTATAGTAACCGTAAAGTTAGTTTGTTCTGAAGCTAATTTTGCATTGTCAATAAAATTAATGATACGAGATTGCAAGTCTTCAAAGGTAATGGTGTTTTTATTCATTGCCCAAATGGTGTCTCGAAGTTCATAGATTGTTTGGGTAGTAAAGGAGCTTATTCCAATCAATTTATCTGAAAGCTTTTCGCCCATATCTTTAAAACCATACTTTAAATTATCGATACTAGAAATTATAAATGTGAGCTGCGAACCTATATTGTCATGCAAATCTCTTGAAATACGAAGGCGCTGTTCTTGCAATCTATTTTGAGTTTCAATTTTTGCTAAGGCTGTTTTTAATTCTCCTTCTTTTTGCAGTTGATGGTTTTTTAATTTTTGTTGGTTATATACTAAATAACCTAATAAACCTAGTACAATTACCAAACCTAAGGATCCGAAAATAAGATAGTTTTTTTGTTTTACTTCTAATTCTTTTTCAGCCAATTGGGCTCGTTGTTGTAGAATTTCTTTTTCTTTTTTTTCGGTTTCAAACTCAATGGTTAGAGATGCAATTTTTTCTTCAACACTTAAGTTTGAGATACTGTCTTTTACAATAGTGTACTTTTCAAAATAATACAAAGCAGAATCTGCATTGTTTAGTTTTTTAAAAGCTTCAGAAATTTTCTTATTATTAACTTGTATTAAAAATAGATAATTTCTTTTTTCTGCAATAAGACTTGACTTTTTAAAACTTTTAATCGCTTTATAATACTTAGCCTTTTCTAAATACACTTCAGCTATTTGTGTCAAATTTTCTGAAATACCGATAGAATCTCTTAATTCTATCCTTTTATCTATAGAGTTTTCAAAATAATTTAAAGCTCTACTATAGTCTTTTTTAAGGAAATAAACGCCACCTATATTACTCACACTATAAGGAATTCCGAAGGTGTCATCTTGCTTTTCTTTAATAAACAAACTCTTGTTGTAAAAATACAATGCACTATCAAGTTCATTATTCATCTCTTTTAAAACTCCATAATTATTATAAAGGTTCTTTAAAACTTCTTCATCCTCAGTAAGCTCGGCAATCCTTTTCCCCTTTTGCATATAAAATTGAGCCTTATTCAAATCACGCCGTTTCATTTGGTAGCCAAGTTCTCCATAATTTACAGCAACTTTTGAGGATAACTTTAGAGTTTCATAAATTCTAATAGCTTCTAAAAGAGTGCTTACATTTTCTTTATAATTACCTTGATAATAATAAACTACAGCTAGTTTCGCAAGCCCATCTGCTTTGCCAATAGTATAATTTAGGTATTCCGAATCTGTTATGTTTTTCTGAAAAAGTCTAACTAACGAATCTGAAGAAATAGATGCTTTCTGAATGATAATCCCGTTAATTGAATCAATACCTCTTTTTTCCTGTGCAGTCACAAACTGGAAACAGAAAAATAGTACTAAAATCGAAATTAATTTACAAATCTTCATAGTGTAAAACTAATGAAATAAAAATAGTTATATCAGTTTGATTTCGGATTGAGCTTTAAGAGATTCGGCAAGGTTATATTTTAGAAAATTATATTGAAGCAATCCTTTATCTCGAAATTTTAGTTGGGTTTTATGAAGTGAAATTGATTGACTGATGACATGAATTTTCTGAATATGTTTTTGTTTTATCTCTTTATTCTTTCTAAAAAAACACAATACAATTCCTGCTAAAACACCAATAAATAATACTACCAATAAAAATTGAATAAAAAACATAATTTAAGAAATTATAATAAAAAAAATAGTAATAACTCTCTTTGAAAAAAATAAGGCAGTTGTCATATTTTATACTAAAAAAAACCCATAACCAAAGCTATGGGATTGAATGATTGCAAAATATCCCCCTATTTTTTACAATCTAATTTAACTTGGGTAAGTACACGTTATTTTTTCTTTTTTTTCACTGGTACATTAATTTGAAGTTTAGTGTTTTCTACTAACTTCTTAGTTACATAATTTACCAAAACACTTACACCAGGCTCAACATCTACCGTAACAAATTTGAAGTCTTTTTTTCCTTTTTTAGTAGTATATTCTTGTTCTTCTTTAACAAATATCCCTTTTATTGGAGGATCAAAGGTCATAGTTACACTTCCTGTTGTGAAGTTAGTATACCCCACAGCAGGCCCTTTAGCTCCAGAAGCTTCATATCCAGGGTTTTTAAATATAAACCCCGATGAAATGCTATTTAAGCTACTATTAGCAGCAGTCATATCAATAACTATAATTGCATATGCATCCATCCCAAGAGCCTTCAAATATTCTTCTTTTTCTTTAGCAAAGTGTTTTCCTTGAAAGCCTAAAACACTTGAATAAGGTAAAAGCCTAAACTCTTCAGCAACGGCAGATTGGTTACCTCCTAGCCCCCATTTTGATGCTTTCTTTTCTAGAATGGGCAACGGAAAACTTGTATATGCTTCATATCGTTTCTCATCTATTACTCTTTTTCCACTTTCTGGGTTTATTGGCGCGATGTATTCAAAAGGTGTTATTAATTCCATTCCTAATACGGCATATTCTTTTTTCAACTCCTCGATACTTCTTTCATAAATACGTTGAGTAACTGCATTTACTTTTTTTCCACTAGCCTTGTAAGTAGTTGTTGTAAAAAAATCACCACTGAGTGAAGAATAAGAGTAATCATTATCTTTGATATAGAAAGAAAGTAACAATACTTTTTCAGGGAGTTTGTAGTCTTCTATTGAGCAGTATTCTTTTTTTAAATTTTGCTTTTTCTCATAAGCACCTACTACACCAGTAGTTACTTTTGTTTTACTTTCTAAAGCCTCTGGATTATTCATGAATTCATGAAACTGTTCCTTTTCAGATTCAATTGTTTTTCGAGCATTTTTTACAGCTCTTGATTGTGCGGAAATAACAGTACTAAATAGTACTAAACTAATAACAATAATAGATTTGAGTATGGTTAAATTTTTCATAAGAGTTGATTATTTTATTTATTCAAAGATGCTTTAATAATTATAAGATTTCAATAGGGCATTTGACGTATTTTCAAGATATTAAAATACTTTATGTAGGCCCCGTTCTTCTACGAAACCGCCCCGATAGTCATCGGGACGGTTTCGTAAATTGTAGATTTGCTACTTTAATTATCTTGACTTTTCAATAATAGACCCCGTTCTTCAACGGGGTTAGTTCGGTTACGTAAATCACAGATTTACTACCTCACTAAAAAAACCGAGAGAAAACATAATGTAAACTCCCGGTTTCCGAGTAAAAATCTCAACTCTGAGATTTTCTTGAATAGCTAAAAAACATTATTCTATAATAGCTTTAAAACTTCCGTTAGTGATGTTTTTAGTGCTCTGGTCTGCTGCATTATAACCCTCAAAAGAGAAAGTCCCTTCTACAGTTGTCCCATCATCAGATGTAATTTCAATGGTCCCAGTAGCTAGTTCAAAAATTGTTGTCCAGGCAGCCACTGGAGATATTGTTACATACATTAATGAATTAACTCCCGTAATGATTTCTCCCGCACTATAAGTCCCTACTCCATTATAATCTCCAACCGTAATTCTAATAGTTTCTCCATTATTTTTTCCACCGTGTACTGCTAAAATTCCATTACTTAAAGAAGCTCCTACTATAACTGCAGGGTCTTGAGCTGCTGCAAAGTCAGCACCATCTACTTTAGCTGTTAAAAATTCAGATCCTCCAGTCCCTCCACTTCCATCATCATTATCATCATTATCATCATCACTACTACAAGCCGTAAATAATACAGTTGTAACTAGCATTACTAAATACATTGTTTTTTTAATCGTTTTCATAAGTTGAGTTATTTATTAGTTTATATATGGCAAAAATGCCTCAAAACTCAACTAGGTACAATAGGGCAATTGCCGTATTCTTAAAATTTTAGATTTGGTATTTTATTCTGAAGGGACTTAATTTTACCTTTCAAATTAAGTAAAAATTGTTGATGAGCATTGCTTTCTGGATAAAAAGGTCTGTGTTGTAATCCAGACTGTATCACCTCTATTTCTTTCTGAAGTTGCTTTGTTTCATCAGCAATCCAAACTTTATTAAATGCTTCCCAAATAATTGAAATTGCCGTTTTATTGGGATGAATCATATCTTCTTTATAAAAACGATAGTCTCTTAATTCGTCTATCATAATTTCATAAGAAGCAAAATAATAAACATTTGAAACTTCTTCTAAAATGTTTTGTAAGCCCGATATTAAATGTGCCTTACTCCTGTTATTTTCAACAAATCCATCTTTTAAATGTCGTACAGGAGAAATGGTCGTAATAATAGTAACTTTAGGGTTTACCTCTTTAATAAGTGAAATAACCTTACTAATTGAAGTAGAAACATTAGTAACCGATATTAATTTTTTTGTAAATTTTTTCTGCGGAATTTTATGGCAATTTGCTACAAAACTTTTTGATTCTATATTTTTGTACACCCATGAAGTGCCATAGGTAAAGACAATATGTGTTGCAGATTTTAGATAGTCTAATAATTCTTTTCTCTTTTCGTTTAAAGTTTTCAGAAATTCATCCTTATTTGGTTTTGAAAGCGAAGAGTGAACTAAAAAACAATGCCATTGCTCATTATAAAAGAAAATATCATCTTCGGTAAAAGGGTCACCTATTATTGCTCTAGAAATTAAATGTTCTATTGCTGTTGGCTGAAATAAGATTCCAAACGGATTCTGAAGGTTTTGAAATTTATAATACGCTAACTTCTCACCCATATTCTCGACAAAACAAGAACCCAATAACAAAACTTTTGAATTATAATCAATTTGATTTTCTTGTAGAGTTAATGGTATGTTGGTTTGGAGTTTCATATGTTTTTCTCACAAAGGCGCTAAGACGCAGAAGCTTAAAGATTATTAACTATTCTGATTATTCCTGTTTTAATCAATGGGCTATTAAAGTTTATTAAAAGTCCTAACTTTAGTTTTGTTAGTTTTAAATAAGTTAGTAATTGTTTAGGGTGTACTGGATGTATTTCTTCAACCGATTTTATTTCGATAATTACTTTATTCTCTACAATCAAATCTGTTCTAAAACTTAAATTTAGTTTTAAGTTATCCCAAACAACAGGCAATGATTTTTGACGCTCAACTTTTAATCCTTGTTTTGTTAACTCATAAAATAACACTTCTTCATAAACAGATTCTAACAATCCAGGACCAAGTTCTACATGAATGTGATAAGAACAATCAACTATTATCGTTGCTAATTCATTTTCTGAATAATTTTTCCTCTCCATATTTTTCTCTTTTGCGCCTTCGCGCCTTTGCGAGCCTACTCAATATACTTCTTCCCTTCCTTCAACGCCTTAGCAATCCCATCTGGATTCTTACCGCCAGCAGTTGCAAAGAATGGTTGTCCTCCACCACCACCTTGAATAAACTTTCCTAAGTCTCTAATAATTTTCCCAGCATCTAATACTTTCGCAGCTACCAAATCTTTAGATATATAACAAGACAGTAACGCTTTTCCATTTTGACGGGTTCCTAATAGAAGGAATAAATTATCAACTTCTCCTCCTATTTCAAAAGATAAATCTTTAATTCCGTTAGCGTCTAGATCTACTTCTTTAGCTAAAAAGTTAACTCCATTAACTTCTGAAATCTCATTTTTAAGATCCCTTTTTAAATGTTTTGCTTTTTCTTTCAATAAGCTTTGGATCTGTTTTTTTAAAGCAGCATTTTCATCTTGAATGGCAGTAATACTTTTTATAGGATCCTTCGTGTTTTGCAATAACTTATTTACTTTTTTAGACGTTTCTGAATTTGATATAAAATAATCTTTAGCATAGCCTCCAGTAATCGCTTCAATTCTTCTAATTCCCGATGCTACTGCTCCTTCATGAAGAATGATAAAGTGCCAAATATCCTTAGTGT
Organism: Flavobacterium sp.; assembly: GCA_030591585.1. Lineage (GTDB taxonomy): Bacteria > Bacteroidota > Bacteroidia > Flavobacteriales > Flavobacteriaceae > Marifrigoribacter. The sequence goes on from JAUVAS010000068.1 coordinate 7,459, forward strand.
TTTCTACATGTGTTCCTCCACATAATTCTATAGAACTTCCAAACCGAATCGACCTAACTGTATCGCCATATTTTTCACCAAACAAAGCCATTGCTCCATTATCTAATGCTTTTTGAAAAGGGATATTTCGGCTTTCTTCTAATTCAATTCCTTCTCGAATACGAGCGTTTACAAACTCTTCTACTTGTTTTAATTCTTCACTAGTCACTTTACTATAATGTGAAAAATCAAATCGTAATCCTTTTCCGTGAACCATAGAACCTTTTTGAGAGACATGTTCTCCCAAAACACTTCTCAATGCCTGATGCAATAGGTGTGTAGCGGTATGATTAGCAGCTGTAAAAGATCTATATTTTTTATCTACTATTGCTTTAAAAACACCCGTAGGATTATCTGGCATGTTTTTAACTGAGTGAACTATTAAATTATTCTCTTTTTTGGTATCTACTACATAGATTACTTCTCCGTTTTGAGTTTCTAAATAACCTTTATCCCCTTCTTGCCCACCTCCTTCAGGATAAAAAGGTGTTAAGTTAAATACTACTTGATAAAAGTCTCCTCTTAATTTATTGCTGGTTTTTCGGTAACGAACAATTTTAACTTGTGTTTCTAAGTAATCATACCCTATAAATTCTTGTACATCATCATCCATTAAAACTGTCCAGTCTCCTGTTTCAATCTTAGTCGCCTCTCTAGACCTATCTTTTTGTTTCTGAAGTTCAATATCAAATTCTTTGCTATCTAAATCAAACCCTCTTTCACGTAATATCAATGCTGTTAAATCTATTGGAAACCCAAACGTATCGTATAACTCAAATGCTTTTTTACCTGAGATTAATTTAGAATCTGCATTCTCAATAACATTCTCCAATAACACTAACCCTTGATCTAAGGTCTTTAAAAAGGAGCTTTCTTCTTCTTTAATTATAATAGAAATTAATTTTTTTTCTTCGGTTAATTCAGGAAAAACACTTCCCATTTGTTTACTCAATGTATCTACTAACTGGTAAATAAAAGGTTTTCTGGTTCCTAAAAAAGTATATCCATAACGTACCGCACGACGCAGGATTCTTCTAATTACATAACCAGAGCCAGTATTGCTTGGTATTTGCCTGTCTGCTATTGAAAAAGCCACCGCTCTCACATGATCTGCAATTACTCTTATTGCAATATCATTTTTCTCATCATCTCCATATTTAGTGTTCGTTAGCGCTTCAACCTCCCTAATTAGCGGCATAAAGACATCGGTATCATAATTACTTTGTTTGTTTTGCATCACCATACAAAGACGCTCAAAACCCATCCCTGTATCAATATGTTGCATAGGAAGATCTTCTAAATCACCCGTTGCTTTTCGGTTAAATTGCATAAAAACCAAGTTCCATATTTCCACAACTTGAGGATGGTCTTTATTTATTAAATCTGCTCCAGGTATTTTAGCTTTATCTTCTTTAGATCTAATATCTACGTGGATTTCACTACAAGGACCACAAGGACCTTGTTTTCCCATTTCCCAGAAATTATCTGCTCGGTTTCCATTTACAATTCTATCTTCTGGTATTATTTTTTTCCAAAGATCGTATGCTTCAGTATCTCTCTCTAACCCTTCAGCTGAATCACCTGCAAAAATGGTAATATATAATTTATCCTTGTCAATTTTTAAATCTTCTGTTAAAAACTCCCAAGCCCATTCTATCGCTTCCTTTTTAAAATAATCACCAAAACTCCAGTTTCCTAGCATTTCGAACATGGTGTGGTGATAGGTATCTAAACCTACTTCTTCTAAATCGTTATGTTTTCCGCTAACACGCAGACATTTTTGAGTATCTGTTATTCTTTTATCCTTGATAGGTTTATTTCCTAGAAAATATTCTTTGAACTGATTCATCCCAGAATTAGTAAACATAAGCGTAGGGTCATCTTTTATCACCATAGGTGCTGAGTCTACAATAGTGTGTGATTTAGAATGAAAGAAATTTAAAAATCTGGAACGTATTTCCTTAGATGTCATAAGTTAAATTTTTAATAAAAATACTGTATTAGGCAATCGCCTTAACAATTTCTATATTTGTGATTCGTTTGCAAATAGTAATTACTATCCCCAATGGGCAAAAATAAGATTTTTTAACGTATGTCTAAAGTAAAATATTACTACGATAGTGATACTTTATCCTATCGCAAAATTGAATATAAAAAAGGAAGGAAAATTAAAATCTTCCTACTAAGCCTTCTTGGTATATTTTTAAGTGGTTTCTTGCTATTACTAGTGTACCTTAATTTACCATTTTTAGAAACACCAAAAGAAAAAGCATTACAAAGAGAAATGACTAATTTGCAGTTGCAATATGAGCTCATTAACAAAAAAATGCATCTAGCAGAGACCGTTTTATCTGAAGTTGAAGACCGTGATAATATTATTTACAGAGTTTATTTTGAAGCCAATCCAATTTCTAAAGAACAACGAAATGCAGGTTTTGGAGGTGTAAATAGGTATAAATATTTAGAAGGATTTGACAACTCTAAACTAATAATTTCAACAAGCAAAAGGCTAGATGTTTTAACTAAACAAATTGTTATTCAATCTAAATCTCTAGATGAAATCGCAAAACTTGCCGAAGAAAAAGAAAAATTATTAGCAGCCATACCCTCCATTCAGCCAGTTAAAAATGGAGATTTAACAAGAATGGCTTCTGGGTTTGGTTATCGATCAGATCCATTTACAAAGGTTCGTAAATTTCATTGGGGAATGGACTTTACTGCGGCTCGTGGAACACCTATTTATGCCTCTGGAGATGGAGTTGTTAAAAGGGCCGACAGAAAATCTTCTGGATACGGAAAACATATTAGAATAGACCATGGCTTTGGGTATATTAGCTTATATGCACATTTATATAAATACAATGTGAAAAAAGGGCAAAAAATTAAGCGAGGGGATCTTATTGGGTTTGTAGGAAGTACTGGCAGATCGCAGGCTCCTCATTTACATTATGAAATTTTTAAAGATGGCACCCGTGTAAATCCTCTTAATTTTTACTACGGAAACCTTAGTGCTAATGAGTTTGCTGAGTTACTGAAAAAAGCAGAATTAGAAAACCAATCCTTAGATTAATGCATATAGATTTATCTGAAAAACAATATTACGGAATTGGAGAAGTTGCCAAGGCTTTTTCGGTAAACAATTCGCTAATTCGTTTTTGGGAAAAGGAATTCGATATTCTAAAACCGAAAAAAAATGCAAAAGGCGATCGGAAATTTACTCCTGCTGACATTAAAAACCTTGAACTTATTTACTATTTGGTTAAAGAACGTGGTTTTACTTTAGAAGGTGCTAAAACACACTTAAAAGAAAACAAACACAAAACGTTAAGTCATTTTGAGATTATAAGAAAACTTGAAACGGTAAAATCTGAACTACTGAAGATTAAAGAGAGTTTGTAAATTTTACTTTCTGTTTTCAATAATTACTTCTTCCTAATATAAACTGTAATTGGAACCCCGTGAAAATTAAACTTTTCTCGAAGTTTATTTTCTAAAAACCGTTTATAAGGCTCTTTTACATATTGTGGCAAGTTTGCAAAAAACGCAAAACTTGGGTAATATGTTGGCAGCTGCGTACAGTATTTTATTTTCACATACTTCCCTTTTATTGCTGGAGGTTGATATGCTTCAATGATAGAAAGCATTGTATCGTTAAGCTCACTTGTTTTAATACGTTTACTTCGGTTTTTAAATACTTCAACCGCAGTTTCAATAGCTTTAAAAATTCGTTGTTTTGTCAATACCGAAACAAATACAATAGGAACATCGGTAAAAGGTTCACATTGTTGACGTATTCGTATCTCATATTCTTTAACACTTTTATGGTCTTTTTCGACTAAATCCCATTTATTTACTAAAATAACAACCCCTTTATTATTTTTCTGTGCTAGCCAAAAAATATTCTGTACTTGCCCATCAAAACCTCTAGTTGCATCTAATACTAAAATCACCACATCGCTATGTTCTATAGCACGTACACTTCGCATTACGGAGTAAAACTCAAGATCTTCTTTTACTTTACTTTTCTTTCTAATTCCGGCAGTGTCAACTAAATTAAATTCAAATCCAAATCGGTTATAATACGTATCAATACTGTCACGAGTAGTTCCTGCGATATCGGTTACGATATATCTATCTTTACCAATTAGTGCATTTATAAATGACGATTTTCCTGCATTGGGTCTTCCAACTACCGCAAAACGAGGAAGTTCATTTCTATCCTCCTCTTCATTATCAGGTAGCATTTTAACCAAATCATCTAATAACTCCCCTGTTCCAGAACCACTGATACTAGACATGGTATAATATTTTTCAAACCCTAAGGAATAAAACTCAATTGCATCGTCAGTACGACTCGCACTATCAACTTTATTAACCACTAGAAAAACTGGCTTTGCAGATTTTCGAAGAAGTTTTGTTACATCTTCATCCATACCTGTTATACCAGAAGTAACATCTACCATAAAAATAATAGCATCGGCTTCATCGATGGCTAATTCTACTTGTTTGTCGATTTCGGCTTCAAACACATCATCACTACCAACAACATAACCGCCAGTATCAATTAATGAAAATTCTTTTCCGTTCCAATCACTTTTTCCGTAATGACGGTCTCTTGTAACACCACTCACAGCGTCTACAATCGCTTCTCTACGTTGAATCAATCTATTAAATAAAGTAGATTTTCCTACGTTTGGTCTTCCTACAATGGCAACTATACTCATAACTTTTATTCGAAAATGCTACCACGAAATTTGCTGCGGGGTACCTATTTTTTTTGTCATTCTGAACTTGTTTCAGAATCTAAATAAATTTTTAATTATTAACATCCGGTTAATATAACCCTCTTGTTTCCTCCAAAAATACTATTGATTCAACTTAACTATTAAAAATTATTTATTTCGCTACAAATGTACTGTTTACTATTTGAAGAAAAAACTCTAAATTGAGCACCTGAAAAAAAAACATGAGTTTAGAAAATGAGATCGTATTACGCCCTAGATTTAAATTAAAGTTAAATCAAAATAATGAAAATGCTTTAAAAGCGATTGAAAACACTAAGGGTACACAAAAAAACTTTATTGTTTCTCGTGTTGACAATCATGTGTTTATTCGAATACCAAAAAAGAAACAGCACTTTTGGTCTCCCCAACTTCATTTAGAGATTGAAGAAATTGACCATCAAAAAAGTGAATTAAAAGGATTGTTTGGTCCAAAACCATCTGTATGGACCATGTTTATGTTTTTTCATTTTGCTGTGATTGTTCTTTTTATTATAGTTGGAGCTTGGGCTTACTCCAATTGGACTCTAAAATTAGATTATGGAATACAACTAGGGTTAATGTCATTAACTGTTGTACTTTGGCTTGTTCTCTATTTTGCAGGAAGAGTAGGAAAAACCAAAGGAAAAGATGAGATGAAACAGCTTTGTGGTTTTTTAGAAGATACCTTGGATTTAAAAAAGGAGCATGAGGAATGCGTATAAAACAAGATTAAAAACTGCACTTCGACAAACTCAGTGACCAAAACTACTGATTATACCCAAAACGTTTCAGCTGCCTTTCATTACTACGCCAGTTTTTATTCACTTTTACATAGAGTTCCATAAAAACTTGTTTCCCGAAGAATTTTTCTAAATCTTTTCTAGCCTCTACACCTACTCTTTTTAAAGCAGTTCCTTTATGACCAATGATAATTCCTTTTTGGGTTTCGCGTTCTACCATAATCACACTTCGCATACGAATGATTTTTTCTTCTTCAAAAAACTCTTCCGTATCAATTTCAACAGCATAAGGGATTTCCTTCTTATAGTGCATTAATATTTTTTCGCGAATGATTTCGTTTACAAAAAAACGTTCTGGCTTATCTGTTAATTGATCTTTTGGATAGAAAGCGGGAGACTCTGGAAGTAATTCTACGATTCGTTGAAATACTTCAGGTACTCCAAAA
>JAUVAS010000053.1 GCA_030591585.1 Flavobacterium sp.
GTGTTGGACTAAATATTACAAACGATGAGATCTTTATATCAAAAGAAACTTACATCGATATTGATTTTAGTTATACTATTAATATTTCAGAAAAAGGACAACTTGCTTTTGGTGTAAAAGGAGGGGGACATATATTAGATATTGATAGCAATAGGGCTAATTTGGGGCCATACGATTCTGGTGATGTTTCAGCAGAGATATTTATTGATAATAAATTTTCACCACAATTTGGTGCTGGTGCTTACTATTACACAGACAAATTTTATTTTGGTTTTAGTGCCCCAAATATTTTAGAGACGGAACATTTTGATGAATCATCTAATAGTGTGTCAGATGCAACAGCTAAAGAACGTGTGGGTTATTATTTAATGACTGGATATGCGTTTGATATTAATGAAGATCTTATATTAAAGCCATCATTACTAACAAAATTAGTAGAAGGTTCTCCATTGCAAATTGATTTTTCAGCGAATGCATTAATTTATAATAAAATCACTTTAGGGTTAGCTTATAGATGGGATGCTGCTGTAAGTGCAATGGTAGGTATGCAGCTAACAGATCAAATTATGTTAGGGTTTGCCTATGACACAGACACCACCGAATTACAACAATATAATGATGGGTCATTTGAGTTTTTCTTACGTTTTGAATTATTTCAAAAAACCGAAAAAATGTTAAATCCAAGATTCTTTTAGGATAAAAATATATAACTATGAAACAAATAATATTACTTTTTTTTCTTGTCTTTTTTATTTTCAATTCAGGATTTTCTCAAGAGAAAAACATTAAAAAAGGAGACAAAGAATTTAATCAATTTGAATATGTAAATTCTAGAGAAGTTTACTTAAAAGTGGTAGATAAAGGGTATACGTCGCAAGATTTATATCAGCATTTAGGAGATTCATATTATTTTACTGCAAAATTACAAGAAGCTTTAAAATGGTATGAGCCATTAATACAAAATTATGGAGATACAGTGGATCCTGAATACTATTTTAGATATGCTCAATCTTTAAAAAGTTTAAAGCGATATAAAGAGGCTGATGAAATGATGGAGAAATTTTACAGCATGAAACCTTTAGATAGTAGGGCTTTAAGTTTTGGAAATCAAAAAAACTATTTAAAAAATATTGAGTTGCAATCGGGAAGATTTGATATTTCTACTTTGTCAATTAACTCTGAGAACTCAGATTTTGCACCAACATTTTATAAAAATGAATTGGTTTTTGCTTCTAGTCGCCCTGAAGGTAATAAATCTATAAAAAAACATGCTTGGAATAATCAACCTTTTTCAGATTTGTATGTTTATAGTCAGGATAATGAAAAACAAGAGATAACAAGTTTGTCTAAAAAAATAAACACAAAATACCACGAATCAACCGCGGTCTTTTCAAAAGATGGAAATACAGTTTATTTTACTAGAAATAATTATACTCGTAAAAAATATGAAAAAGATAGTAGTGGAACAAACCTTTTAAAGATTTACCGTTCTCAAAAGGTGGATGATAAATGGCAAGAGGCAGAGGAACTTCCCTTTAATAATAATGAATATGCCATAGCAAATCCAGCATTAAGTCCAGATGGTAAAACACTCTATTTCGCATCAAACATGCCTGGAGGTAAAGGTCTTTCTGATTTGTATAAAGTGTCTATAGGAGAAAATGACTTTGGTACTCCAATAAATTTAGGAGAAAAAATTAATACAGAAGGAAGAGAGACTTTTCCATATATGTCTGCTAATGGAGATTTGTATTTTTCGTCAGATGGGCACCTAGGATTAGGTGGCTTAGATATTTTTGTAGCAATGCAAAATGAAGAGGGGGATTTTAAAGAAATATTTAATATTGGGGAGCCTATAAATAGCCCTTTAGATGATTTTACATTCATTATTAATTCTGAAACTGGAATTGGGTATTTTGCATCTAACAGAGATGGAGGGAATGGAAGTGATGATATTTATAAGTTTAAACAAAATGCTCCACTTATTATAAATTGTCTTCAAGAATTAGCAGGAACTATTTATAACAAAGAAAATAATGAAACGATAGCTGGTGCCAGTGTGGTTTTATTAGATGATAGTGGTACTGTAATTTCGGAAACCTTCTCTTTAAAAGATGGTAGTTTTAATTTTCACGAAATATCTTGTGAAAAAACATATGCAATTCGTGTTATGAAAAATAATTTCTCTCCAGATGAAGTAATATTTTCAACCTCCTTTGTGCATGCAGAAAAGCTTAATAAATCGTTATATTTAAATCCAATAACTCCTATAGTTATTGGAGCAGATCTAAATGAATTGTTAGATTTAAATCCTATTTATTTTGACTATGATAAATCATTTATTAGACATGATTCAGAGTTAGAGCTTCAAAAAGTCATAGAATTTATGAAAGAGCACCGTAACCTTAAAATAGATGTTCGATCTCATACAGATAGTAGAGGTAGAGATGCTTATAATTTGAAACTTTCACAACAAAGAAATACTTCAACCTTGGCATATTTAATTGAAGGAGGTGTGTTTGAAAATAATTTAACTGGTAAAGGTTATGGGGAAACTCAATTAAAAAATGGCTGTTCGAACGGTATTAAATGCAGTAAAGAAGAGCATCAATTAAATAGACGATCAGAATTTATAATTGTAGAGAAATAAATGATAGGTATCATGTATCGATAACCTAATCACACAGAAAACTATTGTAATAATTAATTAATAATTTATAATGGTTTTTTATCTCTTTAGATAAAAGATAGAATATACAAAGTTTTAAAGATCATTTTTAAAGAGTACCCAACATTACAAAAACAACGATTTTTAATATTTACTTTTCTAATTATCAGTTATTTACAAAATACAAATATGGATTGGACATTAGAATTCAGTAGGAAGTAATGCCTGTACGAGTTAAAGTTCCTGTTGTAGCAGAAATCAAGGAAACTGTAGTAATGTGATTTTGTAAATAGTGAAATATGATTTTATTGTATTTGCTATTTAATAGCTTTGAAATGGCTACTTCCCGATACAAAAGTTAGCAAATATATTTCCTAATAAATCATCATTACTAACCTCTCCAGTAATCTCCCCTAAATAATACAAAGCTTGTCGTAAGTCAATGGCCAAAAGGTCTCCAGATAGTTGGTTGTCAATTCCTTCTTGTACTTTTATAATTTCCTCTAGAGATTTAAGAAGGATGTCATAATGTCTTGTGTTAGTGATTATTAATTGATTTGAATTCAATTCATCTACTCCAGCATATTCTAGTAACTTATTAGATAATAAATCAAGACTTTCCTTTTCTTTAGCTGAAATAAATAAGATTTCTAAACCTGAACTTTTAATAGATTGAAGTCGTTCTTTTGAGGCTATATCGGTTTTATTAGCAACAATTATTTGTTTTGCCGAGCTTGAAAAACTTTTAGTTTCTTTGATCACTTCATCAACAGTCATCATATTAATATCAAATAGATAAATATAAATAGCAGATTTCTTTAATTTTTCTAAAGCACGCGCTACACCAATTTTTTCTATTTCATCTGTAGTTTCTCTTAACCCAGCAGTATCAATAAATCGAAACCGTACTCCGCCCATAGTAATTTCGTCTTCTATAGTATCTCTAGTGGTTCCAGCTATATGACTTACAATGGCACGTTCTTCGTTTAAAAGGGCATTTAATAATGTTGATTTACCAGAGTTGGGTCGCCCTACAATAGCAACAGGAATCCCATTTTTTAAAACATTTCCAGTTGCAAAAGAATCTAATAGGCTTTTTAGAAGCTTGGTAATTTTTGTAATTAGTTTCTGAAATTCTTCCCTATTGGCAAATTCTACATCTTCTTCTGCAAAATCCAATTCTAACTCAATTAGAGATGCAAAATCTAACAACTCTTGCCGAAGTATTTTTATTTCAGAAGAAAAGCCTCCTCGCATTTGTTGTAAAGCTAATTGATGCGATGCTTTTGAGTCACTAGAAATTAAATCGGCCACAGCTTCTGCCTGACTTAAATCCATTTTTCCATTTAAGAATGCCTGTAAGGTAAACTCTCCTGGTTTCGCCATTCTACATCCTTTTCTAATGGCTAGTTGTAATATTTCTTGCTGAATATATTCACTTCCGTGGCAAGAAAATTCAATTACATTTTCCCCTGTATAGGAGTTTGGGTTTTTAAAAATAGTAGCCAATACTTCATCAATAATTCGATCGCCATCAATGATGTTACCTAAATGGACAGTATGTGATTTTTGTTTTAACAAATCTTTTCCAGAAATGGAATGAAACATTTTTGAAGCAATGCGAACAGCATCATTTCCAGAAAGGCGTATAACCGCAATGGCTCCTGCACCTGAAGGAGTCGCTAATGCTATAATAGTATCGTGAAATATCATAAGGACAAAAGTACATAATTCCTGCGTAGGCAGGAATCTCAGAAACGAACATTTTCCTCTGGATTTTGTCATTCTGAATTTAATTCAGAATCCACATATGAAGACCTGCAAGGTTTTTAAAACCTAGTAGGTCTACAATGTAACTTTTATAATAAAACTAGAAAAGCAAGGTGCGCCTTTTTAATAACCGATTTTGTCATTCTGAATTTAATTCAGAATCTACCCTAAACATTATAAGGTTACATCACTTTTGTTTGTATTTTGTAATGTGAAAGCTTTAAATTATCACTAAAATGGTTATCAGATAGTTTAAATCAAGTCTTTGTTCTTTATTCTAAAAGCGTAGCGGTCTTATATCGTTTATCTAACAATAGTTTTTAAAATGATGAGATTCCTGCCTTCGCAGGAATTTTAATTATTAAGCATAACAGGCATCACCAGCATAGTCACTAATTCGCCTTCATCTAACCCATCAACAGGAGTTAAGATCCCTGCGCGATTTGGTAATGACATTTCTAACGAAACTTCATCACTACTTAGATTGTTAAGCATTTCGGTTAAAAAACGAGAGTTGAACCCTATTTGCATATCGTCTCCTTGATAATCACAGGTTAAACGCTCTTCTGCTTTGTTGCTGTAATCAATATCTTCGGCAGATACATTAAGCTCTGCACCTGCAATTTTTAATCTAATTTGGTGCGTAGTCTTATTGGAGAATATAGACACACGACGTGCAGAATTTAAAAACTGATTTCTTTCTATTCTAAGCTTATTAGGATTTTCCTTAGGGATTACTGCTTCGTAATTTGGATATTTCCCATCGATAAGTCGGCAAACCATTTCGGTAGCGTCAAAAGTAAATTTTGCATTAGACTCGTTGTATTCAATGGTTACTTCCTCTTCACTTCCTGCTAAGATAGACTTCAATAAATTTAAAGGTTTCTTTGGCATAATAAATTCTGCCTCTTGTGAAGCACTTAAATCTTCACGAGTATATTTTACTAATTTATGAGCATCGGTAGCTACAAACGTAAGCCCTTCAGTAGAAAATTGAAAGAAAACACCACTCATTACAGGGCGTAAATCATCATTTCCTGCAGCAAAAATGGTCTTAGAGATTGCCGTAGCTAAAATATCTCCTTGCATTGTGGTTGAACTAGGGTCTTGTAATTCAATAGCACTTGGAAACTCTTCACCACTAGCATAGGCCAAGGCATATTTTCCGTGATCTGAGCTGATCTCAATCGTATTATTATCTTCAATAGTAAACGTTAACGGTTGTTCAGGAAATGTTTTTAAAATATCCAATAAAAGCCTTGCAGGAATACAAACAGCTCCTTTTTCATTGCTTTCTACTTCTAACTTAGAAGAAATTGTTGTTTCTAAATCGGAAGCCGAAACAGTAAGAGCGTTTCCATCCAAATTGAACAAAAAGTTATCTAAAATAGGAAGGGTGTTATTGCTATTGATAATACCTCCTAATACTTGAAGTTGTTTTAATAAATACGAACTTGATACAATGAATTTCATGCTAAAATTTTTATTGATTGGTCAAAAAAGAACCCTTTTTTGATGATTTTTATTATTTATTTTGGAAGTATAATTATACGTTCACTAATTTACAAATATATTTCAAAAAGCGCTGTTAAGCCCTCGTATTTAAAAGAAACTTATTAACAAAAGTTGGCGTATTTTCGTTTTCTGAAATAACTGAAACCAACTCCAAATACACCTAATAATGCTAAGGGTAACAAGATATTAACAAGCTGCCAAAGGGTACGTTGCTCAGTTACTTTTTGAGGATCTAAAAATGGAACCGAAATTTCTTTACTCCGTATGTTTATAAGTCCACTATCGTCCAATAAATAATTTACAGTATTCAATAAAAACTCTTTGTTGCCATAAAAAGTCTGGGTCCATTTATCCCAACCAAGTTCTAGAGGTCTGTTTTTCTGAAACTGATTTACAATAATACTTCCATCACTAATCACGACCATTTTAGTTGGAGTACTATTACTTATATCGTTTGAAATTTTAAATGGCTTTATACGATTAGAATAAGCAGAAGGGAATGACCCTTCTAAAAGTACAGCTAAAGGGATTTCTCCTGAATTATATTCCTTTTCTGAAGGACCTTCATTTACAATCTTGAGGTTTTTAGTAATCTCTTTTGTAATATCAATTTCAACAGGCATTCCCACAATTTTTGAAATGGGAGAGGAGCTTAATAATATTGTTTTTTTAAGCGAATTTGGAAGCGTGTCAATACTACTCACATAGTCAAATTTTACCGCTTCTATATTGGTGACAATGGGGTGGTTATTGGCGCTTGAAGATAAAGGACTATAAAACCACGGATACCTATTGTATTGCGATTCTCTTTCAGATCCCGATGCTAATAAAATAGGCGCAGAGTACACATCTTTTACCAAGTTAGGGTTCACCCTAATACCGTATTTAAAGAAAAAATCGGTGAGATTAAGTTCTTTTCCAAATCCAAAATCATTTCCACTAATAGTGTCTTTTTTTAATTCTACAGCATCGATTAGCCATAAAGATCTTCCACCAGACATGGTGTATTGGTCAAGGATGTATTTTTCCTTTTCTGAGAAAGCTTCCGTAGGATTGGCAATCACAATTAAATCGAATTCCTTAATCTGTTCCAGAGTTTTTATAGGTGAAACCGAAGCAGAATCAAGTGTGAAAGGCGCTATATAATAGTAATCACGGAGGGTGGTAAAAAAGTCGACTACATATTTGTCTTCCAGTTCACCATTTCCTTTTATTACAGCAACTTTATATTTTTTTGGATGTACTAACTTGTTGAAACCATCTGCAAAAGCATATTCTAAATTCTGAATGGAATTATTAACCCGTTCTTCTGAAGTAATTCCCAACTGATTTTTAAGCAAAGGAATTTTAATAGGTTTTCCATTATAAGTTGCAATTGCCCACGGAAAAATTTGTTGCGTGCTAACCTTTCCATTTTCTTTTACTTCAACTTGAGCAGGTTTAGCACCAAATTTAAACAAGGCTTCAGCATCTCCTTCTATAGCTGAAGGATTCACAAACTTAAATTTAATATTGCGGTTATACCCTTCAAACTCTTCTAATAATTGCTTGGTTTCGGCTTGAAGACGTTTAAATTCTGAAGGAAAATCACCTTCTAAAAAGACTTCAATAAAGATTGGCGAATCAATAGTAACAATCGTGTTTTTAGCAGCTTCAGAAAGGGTAAAACGCTTGTCTTGTGTAAGGTCAAAACGTTTGTAGAAATAGTTTCCAAGAATATTAGCTAGTAATATACTTGCTATTATTAGCGCAATTGATTTTATGTTTTTTTTATAGTTTTTCAAATTATTATTTAGAGTTCGGTACAAAAATCATTATAGTAATCTACAATTAATTTCAAATCTGTATAAAGATATTCTTTAGATTTAATTTTTTTTAATAACCCAGGGCAATTTTTAAAGTAAACTTGTGATTGTTTTTTTAAATTATTTTTAATATTAATAATGGGCTCGTTATCTTTTTTTAGATAATATTTAATCTTTTTAAGAGTACCAACACCTCCAGAATTATATATTTTAGATTCATTAGTAACTGTTCTTCTTTTATATTCTTTAGCTAATTCTTTTGAAGTTTTTTTAGTAGAGTAAGAAAATATGTCACGCCTAAGGGCTTTAATCTCCCCTTCTGAAATAACCTCAAGTAGTACAAATTTGTTATTGATATAATGGTATTCATAAATAGAAAAAGGCTCATCTTTAAACTCTATTCTTTTGATATCAAAACTATCAAAAATTTCAAATTCATCAGTTAATTCCAATCTGAATTCTATTTTGTTTTCTTTATTAATATCTGCAAATCCCTCAAAAGTACTTCCTCCTTTAAAAATCATGGTTGCTGGAATAGGCTGTGCTAAAATTTGAATAGTAAAAACAATAAATAATAAAAATAGTTTTTTTTTCATTTATTCCTTTCCGAGTTTAAAAATGGTGAATGTTAAAAATAAAACCGAAACACTTACAAAATAAATAATATCTCTGGTATCTAAAACACCTCTAGCAACGCTATTAAAATGAGCTTTCATTCCTAAACTAGCTATTGCGATATTTGAGGTATTCATAACAGATGCAATACCTTCAAAGCCATAATACATAAAGAAACATAAAAATACAGCGATGATAAAAGCCACTAGTTGGTTTTTTGAAAGTGTAGATGCAAAAACACCAATAGAAGTATAGGCTAATACTAAAAATAACAATCCAATATAAGAGCCTAAAGTACTTCCTAAATCCCAGTTACCTACTGGATTCCCAAGTTTTGAAATAGTAAAAACATACAATAATGTGGGTAGTAATGCTAAGAGAATAAGTATGACTGCACCAAAGTATTTTCCTAAGACAATACTTTTTAATGAGATTGGTTTTGTGATTAATAACTCAAAGGTTCCCATTTTCTTTTCGTCACTAAAAGCTCTCATGGTAACCGCAGGGATTAAAAACAAAAACACCCAAGGAGCTAATTCAAAAAAGGAATTTAAATCTGCAAAACCAGTATCTAAAATATTATAGTCTCCTTTAAATACCCATAAAAATACGCCGTTGATAACTAAAAATATAGCAATCACCAAATACCCAACAGATGTGGCAAAAAATGAATTAATCTCTCTTTTTAGTATGGCAAGCATATTTTAATTTTGTTATTCACTATTCACTATTCACTATTCACTATTCACTATTCACTATTCACTATTCACCCCAAACTATGCAACGTGTCAACACTCCAAGCTTGTGCTTTAGAACGAAACATTGGTTTTGTTGTTGCCCAAACATTTTTAAATAGCTCACTAGTTCTATAATTTTCTAGATCGCTTTCGGTTTCCCATTTACTATAAGTAAAAAAAATAGTTGAATCTTTTTTGTCCTGAGAAAGTTCTAAAAAGGTACAGCCAGAAAAAGAACGTATTTTTTCTTTAACTGTTTCAAAATTAGATTGGAACAGAGTGATTTCTTCAGGTTTAAATTCCATTTTTACAATTCTTGTAAACATAAAAAATATTGATTATTTAAAATTAACACTTATAGAATCTCTGTATTTAAGTCCGAATAGTGAAGAAGCACTACCCACAGTACTGGGATTGCTTTTATAAATAGCAACTTCTAAATAACCAGAAGAGTTCCATAAGGCTAATTTTTTACCATCTTCTTCTCTGCGTTCTTTAGGAGCATCAAAATTAATTGCATCACTATACCGATTATATATTTTACTAAAACTACTAGTACGCGCACTTATAGAAAAGCTTCTTCCTTTACCTATTTTATCAAAAATAGCTTTTGTAATGTTACAAATTACATTTCCGTAGTTATCAATATAGATTACGGTTCCAATAATTTGATTGTTTTCAAGATTAACAACAGGTTTAATTCCAATAATTTGTTTGATGTTGGTAAATGATTTTCCGATAACCTCTAAAGTGCCCCCACGAGCTATATGGCAAGCAACTTTTACAAATACATCTAACACTGGAAAATTAGATTCAATTTTATCGTGGACATTTATTTCAACAATTTTATCGGGATTTATTTCCGAAGCCAGCATAGATATAATTCCATTATTAGCACAAATAAAATAATGACCGTCTAATAATACTGCAATATGTTTGTTTTCGGCATTTAACTCAGAATCTATTCCAATGATATGAATACTGCCAGGGGGAAAATTTTTATATGCATTCTGAATTATATAGGCAGCTTCGGTAATATGAAATGGTGAAATAGAATGAGAGATGTCAACAATTTTTATAGTGTCTAATTCTGTGTAAATAGCTCCTTTTACCGCACCCACAAAGTGATCTTTCTCACCAAAATCTGTAGTTAAAGTAATTATTGCTTTAGACATATTTGTTGAAATATTACGGGTTTAAAAATTATATAAAAAAGAAGTTTGAAGGCGAAAGCCGAAGCATAAGGTGTTTATTAATCTTCTGACATCTAGCATCTAACTTCTAGCTTGAAAATAATTATATGAATGATAAAAGGTGAATAACATCATTAAGTTATTTTCAACTTGAACGACAAAAATACAGTACTTTTGTGATAGACAAAACTATTTTACATAGAATTAATATTTTTAAAACGGAACGCTTTTGAACGAACTTATTATTGAATTAACAGAAATTAGCCCACGTCAATTTTTTGGTAATCAAAATGTAAATATCAACCTGTTAAAAGAACTTTTTCCGAAGTTGAAAATTGTTGCCCGAGGTAATAAAATAAAGGCTTATGGAGATGAAGAGGTTTTAGAAGAATTCGATAAACGCTTAGCGATGTTGCTAGATCATGTGGCTAAATATGATACGTTAGACGAAAATGTAATTGAACGTGTGGTGTTGAGTAGGAAAAAAGATGATTACGAAACATCAGAAAACTCTAGCAATGTATTGGTTCACGGGGTTAACGGAAGAAAAATAAAACCACAAACTGCCAATCAACGTAAGTTAGTGCAATTAATGTCAAGCAACGATATGGTGTTTGCTGTGGGGCCAGCAGGAACAGGAAAAACATATACAGGAGTAGCTTTAGCCGTAAAAGCGTTAAAAGAAAAACAAGTACGAAAAATTATATTAACACGACCGGCTGTAGAAGCAGGAGAGAAGCTAGGATTTCTTCCAGGAGATATGAAAGAAAAATTAGATCCCTATATGCAGCCTTTATATGATGCATTAAGAGATATGATTCCTCCAGAAAAACTAGAATCTTTTCTTGAAAAGGGAGTTATTCAAATTGCACCTTTAGCCTTTATGCGTGGTCGTACTTTAGATAATGCTTTTGTAATTCTTGACGAAGCTCAAAATACGACCCATGCGCAAATGAAAATGTTTCTAACACGTATGGGAAAAAATGCTAAATTTATGATAACCGGTGATCCAGGACAAATAGATTTACCAAGAAGAGTTATTTCTGGACTTAAAGAAGCCATTTTAGTTTTAAAAGGTGTTAAAGGAATAGGGATCGTACATTTAGATGATAAAGATGTAATTAGACATAGATTAGTAAAAAAGGTGATTTCTGCATATAAATCTATCGAAAATATTGAATAACTGATGAATAATACAATTACAAAACCTCAATTTAATTTTACTGGTCAAAAAAAAGTATACCACGGGAAAGTACGTGAAGTTTATACATTAGAAAACGATATTTTATTGATGATTGCGACGGACAGACTCAGCGCTTTTGATGTGGTGATGCCTAAAGGAATTCCTTATAAAGGCCAAATATTAAATCAGATAGCCACTCAGATGATGCGGGATACTGAAGATATTGTTCCTAATTGGTTAATCGCAACTCCAGATCCTAATGTAGCTATTGGCGAAGCTTGCGAACCCTTTATGGTTGAAATGGTGATTCGAGGGTATATGAGCGGTCACGCTGCTCGTGAATACAAAGCAGGGAAAAGAATCTTATGTGGTGTTGCAATGCCCGAAGGAATGATAGAGAATGATAAGTTTCCGTCTCCAATTATTACACCTGCAACTAAGGCAGAAGCAGGAGATCACGATGAAGATATTTCTAGAGAAGATATTTTAAAAAGAGGAATTGTTACTGAAGAAGATTATTTGGTGTTGGAAGAGTATACTAGAAAACTGTTTCAACGAGGAACAGAAATTGCTGCCAATCGGGGGCTTATTTTAGTGGATACTAAATATGAATTTGGAAAAACGAAAGAAGGTAAAATTGTATTGATAGACGAAATTCATACCCCAGATTCTTCCCGTTATTTTTATGCAGATGGATATGAAGATAGGCAGTTAAAAGGGGACTCTCAGAAACAACTTTCAAAAGAGTTTGTGCGACAATGGTTAATAGAAAATGGATTTCAAGGATTAGAAGGACAAGAAGTTCCTTTTATGAGCGATGCGTATATTAAAACCGTTTCAGAAAGATATATCGAGTTATACGAAAATATTACAGGAGAGACTTTTGTAAAAGCAGATGTTTCCAATATAGATAATCGTATTGTAGAAAATGTAGAAACTTATTTTAAAATAAAAAAGTAATTACTTTTTTGTTTTAAAATTAAAAGATCTTACATAACCGAAGCTTAATTCAGTAAAATTTGCTTGTGCTAAATTTGTATTGAGAAATGCTCCTATGTAAAAATTGTTTTTTGGAGCTATCTCATTATTAAATAAATAATATTTTATCCCAATACGGGCAGAAATTGCTTTTTTAACTTTAAAGTAAGAGTCAAGCTCTTTATAAAAAAGCGTAATAAAAGTCCCGTTTTCATCTTCACCCTCCCAATAAATGCCATTTAATCTCCAATCGACTTTATAAAAGGGTTTGTAGATATTATATCCAATATTCATTTCAACTCCAACATGGCCAAGTAATAATTCAAAAGAAATATTGACTCCATAGTTGGAGGCATAAAGAGTTGGGTTTTCCATAAAATAAGGATACTCGTCTACTACTAATTCACCTTCATCTACGATATAATCATAATAGTTTTTGTAAAAAATATAATAAAAACCACCTCCAAATTTAACAGTTTTATTAAATGTTTTTCCAAAAGAGATAGCAGTACTATATACGCTGTTTCTTGTGTTTATAGACTCAGACAATGTGTTGATACCCAAACCTAATCGAATTTCATAATAGTACTGATTGTTTTTAACAAACTCTTTTTTTACAAAA
This sequence comes from Flavobacterium sp., assembly GCA_030591585.1. Classification (GTDB taxonomy): domain Bacteria; phylum Bacteroidota; class Bacteroidia; order Flavobacteriales; family Flavobacteriaceae; genus Marifrigoribacter. The sequence goes on from JAUVAS010000053.1 coordinate 13,087, forward strand.
CTTTCATTTTCTATAGTTGGTCTCTTGTAGTTGTAATTTGATTGCCTAGAAACACTAAATAAAACAGAATTTAACCCTAGATTAGGAAGATTCGTATGCCCATTTGAATGGTGAAAAACTCCAGATCCAATGTTCCAGTTCGCATTTTGTTCTTTAAAAACAGTATAATAAAAAAACATTCTAAAGGCCCATGTGATTTTGGTGGAAATAGCCCTGCTATTATTTTCTGGAGCATTATTTAAGGAGAAAGGTAAATTTTTATAATTAAATGTAAAATAAGTAGCACCTATACCCATTTGCATAGACAGTCCCTTTAGACGTCTTTTTAGCAAGCCATATTCAATAAAAGACATTACGGAAAAGGAGTAACCTAAATATTCTGTATTTCCATAATCAGTTAAGACAAACGACATTCCGGTTTTTGGATACCTTAAGCGATACGCCCATTCATTTGGGTTATTTAAATTATTTTTTCCAAAATTTAATAGTAAGTTTTTTTGCAATCCAACTTCAGGGAAACCGGAATTGGTGGATAAAGTTTTTCCTAAAAGGATTTCAACAGTAGTAAAATTATTGAATATTGGGATAGAATCACTTTGCTGAGAATACATCCAACATGAAATAAATAAAAAAAATAGTGTAATTCTTTTTGTCATTTAGAAAGCGAAAATAGGAATATCTTTTTTAATCTATTTTGTTAATTAAGCCGTTAAGTTTTTTTGTAAAAATTAAAGCTCCAGTTGGATTTAAATGACTTTGGTTTTTATAGTTACTAACTTGGTATCTAGCGGTGTCTTCTTCTTCATCTAGTAATAAAATTTCAGGATATTTTTTCTGTAAGATATCAATAATACTATCCCGACGCTTTAATATAGAAAAATTTCGTTTTTGAAGATACCTTTTGTGCATAGGGGGTTTGCAGATAATGATATTCAGTTTTTCTTTTTTTAAGAAATTTAATAACTCAAAAAATTGCGTGGTGTTTTTGTGATATATTATTAAATTTGGAGTAGTATTTATTTTGAACCTAGCGACCTTTTGTATTTCTTTTTTATTATAATTTAAGTCTTTAAATGTTCCAGAAAAATCATTTATATCAAAGCCAAACCGATTATAATTTATAGAATTGTTTTTTAAAAAATAAAAATCAATTAATTTTTCGGAAAAAAATGGGGGATGAGAAATGAAGATTAATTTATCTTTAAAATAGGTAGGCCTTTCAAATGCATTTACATTGTAGTACTTTAAGTAAATGTTGTTTTTCCAGAAATTCTTTCCATTTAATGGTAATTCAAAATGACTATATGATACTTCTAAAACAACTGTTTCAAGTTTTGGTAATTTTGGAACCAATTCTTTTAATATTTTAAAATCTGTATCAAAGTGTTGATTTCCTGATGCAATGTTTAATGTTGATTGATCTAGGTAAGCTGGGTTAACTGCATTTTTCATTTGTGAAGACCCTAAAACTATCACTTGTATTTCATCTTTATTACTTTGTAAATATGAGTTGATACTTTTATAGCTCATAGGTAAATTAAGGGTCAGTATTTCAATAATTAAATAACCTAAAATTACTGGAGCGAAAAACCAAATCGAATATTTTAAAAATCTACGTTGCATGGCTAAAATTGAAAATAAATAAAAGCTTCTTTAGGCTCTGCATATCTAATAATGAAAAAGATTAGGGTATAGTAAAATACCCACCGAACTATTTTTGGAAATCTCAATTCCAAATTTTGAAGAGGAAAAGTCCAACTTCTTGTAATCATTTCAGCTATAATAAGAAGTATTAAATAAATTAGTTTAACTCCTATTAAAGAAGAAATATGAGTATCTATAGTAAGAGAGAAAATTCGTTTTATTATAAAAAATGCTTGTTCAATATCTTGAGATCTAAAAAATATACTAGAAATTACAAAGATGCTAAATACATAGCAAAAAGAAATTATTCTAGGGGCTTTTTGAAGCTTTTTTGCGAGTGTTGTTTTCTTTTTAGAAAAAGGTATTCGTTCAATCCCTAAGACAATCCCGTTAAAAAGTCCAAAAACAATATATGTCCAATTTGCCCCATGCCACAAACCAACTAAAAACATAGTAAGTAATAATCCAACAATCCGAATTGAATTTGTGATATGTTTAGCTTTTTGTATAAAAGGAATGTAAATATAGTCCGTAAACCATTGAGTTAAAGTTATGTGCCATCGTTTCCAGAATTCTGTAATACTCTTAGCTAGGTACGGGGTGTCAAAATTCTTACTAAGTTTAAAACCAAATAATTTAGCGGTTCCAATAGCAATATCTGTATACCCAGAAAAATCACAATACAATTGGAAAGAAAATAGTACGGCAGCATATATTAAAGTAAAACTACCATGATTTTCAGGATTAGAGAAAACTATTGAAACAGCAAGTCCTAGTTTATCTGCGACTAATATTTTTTTAAATAACCCCCATAATATTAACCGAAGCCCTTCTTTTGACTCTTTAATATTAAAAGTTCTATTGTTTTTAAATTGGGGTAGTAATTTTCCTGCACGTTCAATTGGACCCGCAACTAATTGTGGAAAAAAGCTAACAAAGCAGAAGAAATCAATAAAGTTTTCAGTAGGTTTTATTTTTTTTCTATAAACATCAATGGTGTAACTTATTGTTTGAAAAGTATAAAAACTCAACCCTGCCGGAATAATAACATTCCAAAAAGTATATTCGTTTTCGGTTAGATTTAATGAAAATAATGAAGAAAAACTATCTATAAAAAAGTTGAAATATTTAAAAACAAAGAGGACTCCTAGGTTCCATCCTATACTCCCCCATAAATATAACTTCCTTATAGAATTATTAGTAGTTGAATCTATTCCTTTTCCTGCAGTATAGTCTATTAGTGAGCTTAAAAAGAGTAGAAGTAAAAAACGCCAATCCCATAATCCATAAAAAATATAACTGGAAATGAGTAAAATAATATTTTGCTCTTTCCTTCTTTTAACGCCAATACTCCAATATAGTAGATATACTATTACAAGAAAAAAACCAAAATCAAAGGAGTTAAATAGCACTTGATGTTTTTTATTTTAGCTAAAATAAAAAAAGGCTACTATTGAGTAGCCTTTATACCAACATTCTTTTTAATTATTTTATTCAAAATAACTAAAGCTATCATTATTCTTCATATTTAATAGAGAATGATAAATAAGTTCTATCACATTTTCCACATCAGTTTTATGAACCATTTCCACTGTAGTGTGCATATATCTTAGCGGAAGTGAAATTAGAGCACTTGCAACGCCACTATTACTATAAGCAAACGCATCTGTATCTGTACCAGTAGCACGAGAAAGAGCCGCACGCTGAAAAGGTATTTTTTTCTTTTCAGCGGTATCCGTAATTAAATCTCTTAATTTTTGTTGTACAGCTGGTGCATAAGCGATTACAGGACCTTTTCCTAATTCAATATGACCTTCTTTTTTTTTATCAATCATAGGAGTAGTGGTATCGTGAGTTACATCGGTGACAATAGCAACGTTTGGCTGAATTCGTTCAGCAATCATTTGAGCACCACGCAAACCAATTTCCTCTTGTACAGAATTAACAATGTATAAGCCAAAAGGAAGTTTCTTTTTATTTTCGTGTAAAAGTCTAGCAACTTCAGCAATCATAAATCCTCCCATTCTGTTGTCCATCGCGCGACAGACAAATTTATCCTTGTTTAATATATGAAACGTATCTGGGTAGGTGATTACACAACCTACGTGAACCCCCATTTTCTCAACTTCCTTTTTATCTGTTGCTCCTATATCTATAAAAATAGTATCTGGTTTTGGAGATTCCTCTTTAGTTTTATTTCTAGTATGTATCGCTGGCCATCCAAAAACGCCTTTTACAATTCCTTTTTTAGTATGAATATTCACAATTTTTGAAGGTGCAATTTGATGATCGCTACCTCCATTTCTAACCACATAAATAAGTCCGTTGTCACTAATATAATTCACATACCACGAAATTTCATCTGCATGTCCCTCTATAACAACTTTGTATGTAGCTTTTGGATTAATTACAGCTACTGCGGTGCCGTAAGTATCGGTTATAAACTCATCAACATAAGGCTTCAGATAATCCATCCATATTTTTTGACCATCCCATTCATAGCCAGTTGGAGCAGCATTATTTAAGTATTTTTCTAAAAAAGTAAGCGAATTTTTTGTTATTATTGAAGTTGCCATATGTTGGTTTTTAATTCTCAAATAAGTTAGATTTCAAAATTAATGATTTATTGATTACTAGGCTGTTTCATTTTGCTTAATTTTGGAACGATTTTCGTATACAATAGAAGGATATAAAATCTGAATGAATATTTTAAAACAAATAGTAAGCGGTTTCATAGTAGTAAGCTTTCAATTTTTAGTTGCTCAAGCTACTGAAGAGGGTAGTGGGCAAGAAATTGACAGTACCAAATACTACTATATTATTAAAGGAGACTCAATTCCTAGAGAATTTATAGATTTAGACGAAGTAATTTTACTGAATAAATTAGAGTTTACTTCTAAAGAAAATAGGAAACGCTACCTGATACTTAGACGAAAAACAAGAAAAGTATATCCGTATGCAAAATTAGCAGCTGAAAGATTAATGGTAATGACTGAAAGGTTAAAGACAATCGAAAAGAAAAGAGATCGTAAAAAATACACCAAGCGTGTTCAAAAATATATAGAAGAAGAGTTTTCTGAAAAATTAAAAAAGTTTACACGAACAGAAGGGCAAATATTGGCGAAACTAATTCACCGTCAAACCGGAAGAACAGGATACGAATTAGTAAAAGAATTACGAACAAGTTGGAGAGCATTTTGGTACAACACAACTGCCAATTTATTTGACATTTCCTTAAAGGAAGAATACGATCCATATAGTAATAAAGAAGATTACTTAATTGAGGATGTTTTAGAGCGATCATTTCAAGCAAATATTCTAGAAAAACAACCGCCAGCAAATCCAATAGATTTTTTAGATTTAACTGCTTATTGGAATAAGAAATCAAAAGAATCAAAATAAAATCACATTTCTTACCCCTTAAATTAAAACCAGTTTTAAACAATAACACTACACTTCTAAACCATTGTATTCATTAATGTTTCATATCATTATCCTGTAAAGCTTCTAATCAATTTTAATTTGCACATATAATAAGGTAAAAATATTTTTTATTGTAATGTAAGCTTTTTCAGTGAGTTGTGATAAATAACAAAAAAAGATAAATATTTTATATAAAATACACTTGATTTATTAGAATATCTTTTTATATTTGCACCCGCTTAACGAGGGATGTTTTTGAGGTATGTAGATGAGTTAAGTTCGTTCTTTTATTTTTTTTAATTATTTTCGAGGAAATAGTTGTGGGGGTAAAATTTAGTTATATATTTGCACCCGCTTAGGGAAAAATAAGCGACAAAAA
>JAUVAS010000058.1 GCA_030591585.1 Flavobacterium sp.
TAAGTGATCGTTTTCAAAATATCTGTGTAGTGGGCGATGATGCTCAGAGTATTTATGCGTTTCGTGGTGCGAATATTAATAATATTTTAAATTTTCAGAAGGATTATGAAGGAGTGAAAGTTTTTAGATTGGAACAAAATTATCGATCTACTAAAAACATTGTAAATGCTGCCAATAGTATTATTGAAAAAAATAAAACACGTCTAGATAAAGTGGTGTGGACAGCCAATGATGAAGGTGCTAAAATTCTAGTAAACCGTAGTATGACAGATGGTGACGAAGGAAGGTTTGTGGCAAACACCATTTTTGAAACCAAGATGAATGAGCAACTTCTCAACGGTAATTTTGCAGTTTTATACCGTACTAATGCCCAGTCTAGAGCAATAGAAGACGCCCTCAGGAAAAGAGATATTCCATATAGAATTTATGGAGGCTTGAGTTTCTATCAGCGTAAAGAAATAAAAGATGTACTTTCATATTTACGAATATTAATCAATCCAAAAGACGAAGAAGCACTTAAACGGGTAATTAATTATCCTGCACGGGGAATTGGGCAGACAACCATAGAGAAATTAGTTGTTATTGCAAATCAATACAATCGTTCCATTTTTGAAGTAATGCAGAACCTGGATAAGATTGAAATTCAGATCAATCAAGGAACGAGAACGAAGCTTCAGAATTTTGTAACGATGATTCAGAGTTTTCAGATTATAAATGGAGGTTTTGATGTATTTCAGATAACAGAACACGTAGTAAAGAAAGCAGGACTATTTGCCGAATTAAAAAAGGACGGAACACCTGAAGGGATTGCTAGAACAGATAATATTGAAGAGCTCCTCAACGGAATGAAAGATTTTGTAGAAGAGCAAAAAGAGATAGCAGATACTACAGGATCTTTAGCTGAGTTTTTAGAAGATGTAGCACTGGCAACAGATTTGGATAAAGAAACCAATGATGAAGATAAAGTAGCGTTAATGACGGTACATTTGGCAAAAGGACTGGAGTTTCCGCATGTATTTATCGTGGGGATGGAAGAAGATCTTTTCCCTAGTGGAATGAGTATGAATACTCGAAGTGAGCTAGAAGAAGAACGCCGATTGTTTTATGTAGCAGTTACTCGTGCAGAGAAACAAGCATACCTTACTTATACACAATCCCGGTATCGTTGGGGAAAATTAATAGATGCAGAACCCAGTCGTTTTATTGAAGAAATTGATGAAAGTTTTATAGAATATCTAACTCCGATAACTGAAAACCGTTACAGACCCTTAATAGATGCAGATATTTTTGATGAAATAGATCATAGTAAATTAAGATTACGAAAACCAGCTTCTGGGACTCCTCCAAAAGGGTCTACTGAAAATAATTTAAGGAAATTACGAAGAATTAAACCTGTTACTAGTTCTGCTGAAAAAAACATTAATTTAAAAGAATTAAACTTAGCTGAAGGGACTTTGGTAGAACATGTACGCTTCGGGAAAGGTAGAATCATGAAAATTGAAGGTGTTGGAGCAGATACTAAAGCAGAGATAAATTTTGAAAATGGAGGGCTTAAAAAATTATTACTTCGGTTTGCTAAATTGAAGGTGATTAAATAATGAATTTATAGATAATATAATGGCTGAATTTATAAAAATATACGAGCAAAACCCCGATGAAAATAAAATTAGTGAGGTTGTAGCTATTCTTCGAAAGGGTGGGTTGGTAATTTTCCCTAGTGATACAGTGTATGCTCTAGGCTGTGATATTACTAATAATAAAGCTTTAGAAAGAGTTGCCAGAATAAAAGGAGTAAAGCTTGAAAAAGCTAATTTTTCATTTATTTGCAATGATTTGAGCAACCTTTCAGACTATGTAAAGCAAATAAACACACAAACGTTTAAAATTTTAAAAAGATCTTTACCAGGACCCTATACATTTATACTTCCAGGAAATAATAATTTACCTAAGGTTTTTAAAAAGAAAAAAGAAGTAGGGATTAGGGTACCTGACAATGCAATTACATTAGCAATAGTAAGAGAATTAGGGAATCCAATTATATCAACGTCAATTAAAGATGATGATGAAATAATTGAATACACTACAGATCCAGAATTAATCTATGAAAAATGGGAAAAGTTGGTAGATATAGTAATTGATGGAGGTTATGGAGGAAATATCCCTTCAACAGTCATCGATCTTTGTGGTGATGAGCCAGAGTTGATACGAGCGGGAAAAGGGAGTTTAGAAGTATAATACAGGAGATTATAAACTATAAAACCCAGCATTTAGCTGGGTTTTATAGTTTATATCTTATTAGTTTTTAGTTTCCTTCTTTTTCCTCTTCCTCTTCCTCTTCCTCTTCTACTTCTTTTTCTCCTTCTGAAAGATTTTTCATTTCAGATTCAATCATTTCGTAGAATTGATCAATTTTAGGTAAAATGTAGATTTTCGTTCTGCGATTAGTAGATTTGTTCTTCGCACTATCATTAGGTACTAAGGGTACAAATTCAGCTCGTCCAGCAGCAATCATTTGTGCAGGATTCGCTCCAAGTTCTACTAATTTTCGTACGACAGCGGTAGAACGCTTTGCACTTAAATCCCAGTTGTCAATTAAAATACCGCTCTTGTAAGGGTCGCTATCTGTGTGCCCCTCTACTAATGCTTCAAAATCTGGTTTTCCATTAATTACAGTAGCTACTTTTCCAAGAATTTCATTAGCTCTAGAAGATAAGTTGTAGCTTCCGCTTTTAAATAATACTTTGTCGCTTAAAGAAATAAATACTACACCTTTTTCAACATTAATCTCAATATCCTCATCATCTAACCCAACCTCCTTTTTAAGGCTTGTAACTAAGGCAAGTGTTACGCTATCTTTTTTTGTTAAAGCGTCTTGTAATCTAGTAATTTTAAGGTCTTTTTCTTTAAGACTTTCTAATGATTTTTCAAGATTTGTTGCTCCTAGTTGTGTTAACATTGTCAAATCTTTTGAGCTTTGTATTAATTCGTTTTTATCGTTTTTTAAATCTTTTAATTGTTCTTCTAGCGAAGAAATACGACCGTTAGCTACAGATTTATCAGACTCACAACTATTAAGTTTTACAGTACAAGTATTTAATAAATCTTGAGTGTTTTTTTGTTTTGTTTCTAGCTCAGCATATTTTTTACTGGATACACACGAACTGAATAATAGACTAGAGCAAGCTACTAGTATTAGGAATTTTTTCATAATTAAATTTAAGTTTAAATGTTATTCAAAATTATTAAAAGAATACTAAGTAAAAAAAGTAAAACACCTTTTTTATGAAAATTTTAATTTAGTTGTTTAAATGTACGACTTTTTCTTATATAATAACTCCAAACGATAGCTTTGGTATTATAATATTTAAAAGTTGAGGAATTTTTCTTACGTTTTTTTAAAAATTTAGGAATCAGACTGTAAAAGCTAAAATGAGCTTGAATAATTGCAAGTGTATGTTTGGGTTTTCCTTGAAATAAAAACTGTATCCCTGCCAAGCCGTCTAACAGCAACCGAGTAAAAATTAACAACCAAACTTTAGCTCCCTTTCTGTTTTTTAATAATAATAATAAGGTATTTCTGAAATTATAGAACGTTTTTTTTGAATTTACAGAGGAGAGGGTAGCACCACCCACATGGTAAATTGACGAGGAACCAATGTATTTTATAATTCCTCCTTTAGATTGAAGCCTCCAACAAAGATCAATTTCTTCTTGATGGGTAAAAAAGTCTTCATCAAATCCAACCACATTATTAAAAGAATCTTTTTTAACAAAAAGACAAGCTCCTGTTGCCCAGAATATTTCTTTAGTATCGTTGTATTGCCCTTCATCTTTTTCTAAGGTATTAAAAACCCTGCCTCTGCAATATGGATAACCGAGTTGGTCAATAAATCCGCCAGCAGCTCCTGCATATTCAAAAAACGCGTTGTTTTTAAAATCTAATATTTTAGGCTGTGCAGCAACTAGATTTGGGTTGTTTTTAAATTCAGAAATAATAGGGGTAAGCCAATTAGGAGTGACCTCAACATCGCTATTGAGTAACACAAAAATATCTTCATTTAAATTTTTTAAGGCATCATTATATCCTTTTGCATACCCACCGTTAGTTTTATTCTGAATTATTTTTACGGAAGGAAAACTGCCTTTAATAAATGAAACAGAATCATCTGTTGAAGCATTGTCAGCAACATAGATTGTAGCTTCCTCTTCAGAATATTTGATAACGGAAGGTAAAAATTGTGCTAATAATTCTTTCCCATTCCAATTCAATATAACAACTGCTAGTTTCATTAAAGCAAAGTTAGTTTTTTAATTTTCAATAGTTGCAGAATAGGATGGAATGTCTTGTAAAAATATATATTTTTTATTTTCAAAATCCATCTGACAATAATAATGTTCTAAACCGTTTGTTACAAGCAAGTAACTAGCTTGAAGAACAAAATTATACTGTGCAATCTGGTCGAAGGTTTGCTGATTAATTTTAATTTTTGGAGCCTTACATTCTATAACAATTTGGATGCTTCCGTTAGCGTTGAAAACAACAATGTCATAGCGTTTAACGGTGTTGTGAAGTTTTAATTGCTTTTCTACATTGATATGTGAGATTGGATATTTCTTTTCAGAAATTAAAAAGTGAAGTACATGTTGGCGTACCCATTCTTCGGGAGTTAAGACCATAAATTTTTTTCTGATAATATCAAAAATCAACGTTTTATTTTCGTTACTTTTGAATCTGAAATTATATTTAGGGAAGTTAAGTTTTTGCACCCTGCAATGTAATAGTTTTTAAAAAAAAGTAAGCAATAAATAATTACAATAATCAATAAAATTTGTGCCTTTAGAAAAAGTAAAACATATAGTAACGAGTATTAAAAAAGGAGCTATTAAACCTATTTATTTCTTAATGGGTGAAGAGGCGTATTATATTGATGCTGTCTCAAAATTTATTGAAGATACCGTTCTTACTGAAGAAGAAAAAGGGTTTAACCAAACTATTTTATACGGTAGAGATGTCGCAATAGATGATATTGTGAGTACGTCTAAACGCTTTCCGATGATGGCAGAACGACAGGTAGTAATAGTAAAAGAAGCTCAAGACCTTTCAAGGACTATTGAAAATTTAGTTTCGTATGTTGAAAACCTTCAACCTACTACAGTGCTGGTAATTTGTTATAAATACAAAAAGCTTGATAAACGTAAAAAGTTATATAAGGCTATCAATAAGGTTGGTGTTTTATTTGAAAGTAAAAAACTGTATGATAATCAAGTGCCAGACTGGATTCGTAAAGTACTAGCCGGTAAAGGATATAGCATTTCGCCAAAAGCTTCACAGATGTTGGTGGAATTTCTAGGAAATGATTTAGGTAAAGTGAACAACGAACTAGAAAAACTACAACTCATTTGTAAACCTGGAGAACAAATTACTCCCGAAATAATTGAAGAAAATATAGGAATAAGTAAAGACTTTAATAACTTCGAATTGCAAAATGCCATTAGTAGAAGGGATATGAAAAAAGCATTCGGAATTATTCAATATTTCACTCATAATCAAAAGAACCATCCAATGGTATTAACGGTTTCCTTATTGTTTAGTTTCTTTTCAAAAGTTCTTAAATATCATGCGTTACCAAATAAGGCACAAGCCTCTAAAGTATTGGGAGTAAATCCGTATTTTATAAAAGATTACGAAATTGCTGCTCGAAATTACCCTATGCGTAAAGTAAGTGCTGTTATTGCTTCCATTAGAGAAATTGATATGAAAAGTAAAGGAGTGGGAGCAAGCCTAAATCACGGAGATTTATTAAAAGAGCTCTTGGTAAAAGTGATGTATTAATTATCTTTTTAAGGCTAATGTTCCACTACCTAACAATCCAATTGCTGTAAATGCAATTAAATATAAAATAGCTAATTCTCTAGCCATAACGGGATCTCCTTTGTGAACAATCGCAACAGCAACAAACATTAAAATAATAGGAGGGATAGTTGCCAAACGTGTTTTAATACCACTATTATTAAAACAGTACAAATTATTTCTGCAAATAAGACTAATATTAATGTGGCTGTTGAGCCAATCCCAATTGGGTTTTAAAAATTGATATTTAAAGAAAATAAGATTTCAACTTTTTGTATTCCATGAATTAACAACATCGCTGAAACTCTTACTCTAAGAACTAATAATCCTAAATTATAATTGCTTCAAGGACTCATTATTTTAAAAGTTGTTTTTTTGTTGAATTTTAAAAGCACAAAATATTATTAAAGATGAAAACAATACTAATCAAAGTATTATAAGATGAATTAGTATTTATTTGTTGAAATATGATTTTTATCATATTTCAAAGCCTTAAGCGCTTGTATTTTTGACAAAATTTTAATAAACAATCAAAACAACTAAGATGAAAAAAACAATTTTATTAGCGATTATCGCAATTTTCGCATTCACAAATATGAATGCACAGGATGAAAAAGCAAGCTCAGATGGACTTAAAGGTGCTTGGTGGGGATTAGGTCAATTTGAATATTCAGATGATGAAGGAACTGATACCAGTTCATTTACAATTTTACCAGCAGTAGGTACTTTTGTTACACCAACTATAACTGTAGGTTTAGGTTTAGGATATACTTCTATAACTGTTGCAGATGCAGATGCTTATGGTACTTTTATAGTGATGCCATTAGCTAGAAAATACTGGGGAGTTGCAGATAAGCTGTATTTATTTGCACAAGCAGATGTTCCTTTAACTTTTTCTGATGATGCAAGTAGTTTTGGGTTTTTCGTTAAGCCTGGTGTAGATTATTTTATTGGAGGTCACTTTACAATTGAAGCTACTTTTGGTGCATTTGGGTATAATTCAGTTAGCCCTGATGAAGGTGATTCATATGGTAAACTTTCTTTAGGATTCAATACATTTGATATTGGGTTTGGATTAAAATATTTATTTTAATAATATTTTAAGTGTTAACCAAAAAATGATTTAATAAATCATTTTTTCTAAAAAACCGTTTAACTCTGTTAAGCGGTTTTTTTATTAAGTGTATTTTTGTAAAAATTAAAATATAAAATGCCTAATAGTAAAGCTTGGATTTCAGCAGCTCGATTACGAACCTTACCCTTATCGGTTTCTGGGATTATCGTAGGTTCTTCACTAGGTTCTATAAAACCAATTTGGGAATCTTCCGTTTTTTGGTTGGCGATAGTAACGACAATAGGCTTTCAAGTGCTTTCTAATTTTGCAAACGATTATGGTGATGGGATTAAAGGAACCGATGATGATAGAGTGGGGGAACAACGATTGGTTGCTTCTGGAATAATCTCTCCAAGTCAAATGAAGAATGGGATGTTGCTTGTAGCGATCATTACCTTGTTAATAGCGGTCTTATTAATTTATCAATCTTTTGGGAGTGAAGATTTTTTACATTCATTGTTGTTTTTTGGTTTGGGATTGGCTTCTATTGTTGCTGCTATAAAATATACAGTTGGAAAAAATGCTTACGGATATTCAGGTCTGGGAGATGTATTTGTGTTTTTGTTTTTCGGACTCTTAAGTGTCTTGGGAAGCTGCTTTCTTTTTACTAAAACACTTCAATGGGAATTACTTTTACCAGCAGCAACTATTGGTTTTTTTAGTGCAGCAGTTCTAAACTTAAATAACATGAGGGATATTGAAAGTGACAAGAAGCATTCAAAAAAGACTTTAGTAGTTTCTTTAGGGATCTCTAAAGCAAAAATATATCATTATTCTTTGTTGATTTTGGCAATGATTTCAGCCATATCTTATACTTTTTTAAAGTATCAATCTCCCAAACAATTTATTTTTCTTATTGCCTTTATCCCAATATTATTAAATATTAAAACAGTATATTTAAATAAAGAATCCAAGCTATTAGATAGCGAATTAAAAAAGGTGGCGTTGAGTACTTTTTTGTTTGCGCTGTTATTTGGAATATTTCATTAGGCTTACGAAAAATGAGGGTCATTGAGTGTTTCGAGGAACGAGAAATGTATCGAAATGACATTTTAATAAATAAAAAATCATGAAAATAACATTCTACGGTCAAAACAGTTTAGCAATCGATATTTACGGAACACATATTATTGTAGATCCGTTTATTTCTGGAAATCCTTTATCAAAAGATAAAGTTGATATACTATCGCTAAAAGCAGATTATATCTTACTTACTCATGCACATGAAGATCATATTTTAGATGCCGAAGCTATTGCCAAAAATACGGGCGCTAAAATTGTAAGTAATTTTGAAATCGCCATGCATTATCAGGCAAAAGGAATTGAGGTACACCCAATGAATCACGGTGGAAACTGGAAATTCGATTTCGGAAATGTGAAGTATGTAAATGCAGTGCATACAAGTTCCTTTCCAGATGGAAGCTATGGTGGTCAACCTGGCGGATTTATAATTGAAGGCGAACATAAAAACATATACATCGCTGGTGATACGGCTTTGACGATGGATATGAAATTAATTCCGTTAAGCACAAAACTAGATTTAGCCATTTTACCAATAGGCGATAACTTTACGATGGGAATAGACGATGCAATTATCGCTAGTGATTTTGTAGAATGTGAAAAAGTACTTGGAGTACATTACGATACTTTTGGTTTTATTGAAATAGACCATGAAGAAGCTAAAAAGAAATTTTACGATGCGGGTAAGGATTTGATGTTGTTGGGTATTGGGGAATCTATTGAACTTTAAAAAGCCTCTCGCAAAGACGCAAAGCCACAAAAAAAATGTAGTTAGAGCGACTTAGCGAACAAAGAAATTTAGCTTAGCGCCTCTGTGGCTTTGCGAGAAATAAAAACAATGTTAAAAGCTACCTTTAAAAAATATAGCCTCCAATTTAAACTCCCAAGCGGAACCTCCCGAGGTATCCTAAAAACCAAAGAAACCTATTTTCTAATTCTGAAAGATAAAGGTAAAATAGGAATAGGAGAGTGTGGACTCTTTCGGGGGTTAAGCATAGATGATCGTCCAGATTACGAAGAGAAACTTCAATGGGTTTGTAGCAATATAGATTTAGGAGAACAAGAATTATACGATGTTTTAGTTGAATTTCCTTCCATACAAATAGGGCTGGAAACAGCATTTAAATCGTTGGTGGCTGAGAATCCATTTGAAGTATTTCCTTCAGAATTTAGCAGCGGAGAACAATCAATTCCAATTAACGGTTTGGTTTGGATGGGGAATCAAGATTTTATGAAGCAACAAATTTCAGAAAAACTAACACAAGGTTTCTCTTGTATTAAAATGAAGATTGGTGCTATCGATTTTAAAACTGAAATTGAATTATTAAAATCTATTAGGAAAGAATATTCTACTTCAGATATAGAACTACGTGTAGATGCTAACGGAGCTTTTTCTCCTTCAGAAGCATTAGAGAAATTAAAATATCTTTCAGATTTACAATTGCATTCCATTGAGCAACCCATAAGGCAAGGGCAATGGCAAGAAATGGCAAGGCTTTGTGAAGACACTCCTTTGCCTATTGCATTGGATGAAGAACTCATCGGAATTTTTTCAGAAGAGAAAAAGGAAGAAATGCTCAATACTATTAATCCGCAATATATTATTCTAAAACCAAGTTTGGTTGGAGGATTTAGAGGTAGCGATTCTTGGATTTCAATAGCAAAAAAAAAGGGTGTTGATTGGTGGATTACTTCGGCATTAGAAAGTAATATTGGTTTAAATGCAATTGCACAATATACTTTTACAAAAAAGAGTACATTGCCACAAGGACTGGGGACGGGGAGTTTGTTTATCAATAACATTCCATCTCCTCTTGAAGTATTTAACGGAACGTTGCATTACAATACTAATCTAAAATGGAATTTTGAAATGATGAATATCGAATAAAGAATGCCGAATGATGAAGTATAAAAATTGTTGAATATCAAAAAAAAAATATTGAATTGTAAAGTTGAAAATATTACTTTTGAAAATATATTTTTCACTAACACCTAACACCTAACACCTAACACCTAAAATGTATATAGTTCAAGCTTTTAAATTTAAACACGATTATTGGAGATATCTAATAGGTGTTTTTATAATTTTCACTTTTTCTCAGTTAGGATCCATTCCATTAATTATTGCTGCAGGAAAAAAAATAGTAAGTGATGGTGGAAACATAATGGATTTGGAAGATCCAAGTATATTAATGTCTGTTTTAGAAAGTAACCTTTCGTTTTTTTTAATGTTACTAAGTTTTGCGATTGGAATGTTGGGGGTTTATTTTGTTGTAAAATATTTGCATAATCAGCCATTTAAGACACTAACTACCTCTCGAAAAAAAGTGGACTGGAATAGAATATTGTTTGGTTTTGGACTTATATTCTTTTTCACAGTCTTCTTAACCATTTTAGATTTTAATAGTAATCCCGAACATTTTGAAGTACAATTTCAATTAAAACCTTTTATCATATTAGCCATTATAGCTATTGTAATGGTTCCCTTACAAACCAGTTTTGAAGAGTACCTTTTTAGAGGTTATTTAATGCAAGGGATAGGAGTATTGGCAGGAAATAAGTGGTTCCCATTACTAATTACTTCATTGATATTTGGAGGCTTACACTTCATGAATCCTGAAGTAGAAAAAATGGGAAATATAGTGATGGTCTACTATATAGGAACCGGGTTGTTTTTAGGAATTATAACCCTTATGGACGAAGGAATGGAACTTGCATTAGGCTTTCATGCAGGAACTAACCTTACCATCTCTTTATTAGTAACGAGCGATTGGACCGTTTTTCAAACACATTCTATTCTGAAAGATTTATCAGAACCCAGTGCAGGAATTGAAGCCATAATGCCAGTATTTGTTGTTTATCCAATCTTACTTTATATAATGGCAAGAAAATATAAGTGGACTAATTGGCAAGATAAACTCTTCGGAAGAGTTATTCCGCCACCTGAACCTATAGTAATTGAAGATAATAATTAATCTGTTACTTTGAATCATCTTTGGAAAAATATTCACCCTTCATTTAAGCTTAATGGCTTACAATACAACGTTGCTAGACTTTTAGAAATAGCAAAAGATTTAGAAAAATCTGGAGCCCATTACGAGATTAGTATCGGAAAATTTTTGCAACAATGGTTAGATGATAGTGATACGGTTATTGTAAAAACTTCTGGTTCAACAGGGATCCCGAAAGACATTCAGTTGTATAAAACTCAAATGATTACTAGCGCTAAGGCAACTGGGGTGTTTTTTAAATTAGGAGAAAACACTTCGGCATTATTGTGTTTGCCCACTAACTATATCGCAGGAAAAATGATGTTGGTAAGAGCGTTGGTTATGGGTTGGGATCTTCATATAGTGGCACCTCAAAAAGATGCTTTAACACAATATGATAACGATTACGATTTTGTGGCAATGGTGCCTTATCAAGTAGCATATTCTTTAAAGGCTTTGCATAAAGTCCATAAATTAATTATTGGAGGTGGTGCTGTTTCAAAAGAGTTAAATGATAAACTGCAAGAGGTAGAAACCGAAGTATTTTCCACTTACGGAATGACTGAAACTATTACACATATTGCAGTAAGAAGGATAAATGGTTTGGCAAAATCTGCAATATATACAGCCTTGCCAAATGTAAAGTTTGAAAAAGACGATCGAGGTTGTTTGGTGATTCAGGCTTCAGATATTTTAGAAGAAAATATTATTACCAATGATGTGATCAACCTTATTTCGCCAACTTCTTTTAAATGGTTGGGAAGAATAGACAATGTGATTAATAGTGGTGGAATTAAACGCTACCCTGAGCAAATTGAAGAAAAACTAGCTGCATTTATAGCGCTTCCTTTTATCATTACTTCGGAAGAGGATAAAGAATTAGGGGAGCGTATTATTCTAATTTTTGAAAATGATGGAACCTATAAAATGCCAAATTTCTCAGAAGCTTTTTCAAATCTTTCAGCTTACGAACGCCCAAAAAAAGTGTATACCTTTTCGAAATTCCCCTTTACTGAAACAGGGAAAATTAAACGCGCTGAGGTGTTTGAGTTATTAAAAGAGAATAAAAAGTAGCCTTCACTCATCCAAATGCCCACTTCCCTCATTAAGGGTTTTTTACTAATATATCACAGTGTAGATTTACATCATAATCTTTAAAACCATAGCGTTATGAAAACAATTTTACACATTTTAGTCGTTTCACTTTTTGCAATTAATTTACAAGCTCAGGAAGTCCCATTAATTAAAGTAGGGGAGGATAAACTTGGAATAGCAATACTTGATATTGATGTAAAAGTTATTGGAAATATTGTAACTACAACCTACGATATGAAGTTTTATAATCCTACAAAAAATATTTTGGAAGGAGAATTAATATTTCCTTTAGGAGAAAATCAATCGGTTTCCAGATTTGCATTAGATGTAAATGGAAAAATTAGAGAGGCAGTTGTTGTAGAAAAAGAACAAGGAAGAATTGCTTTTGAAGCAGTTGTAAGAAGAAGGGTAGATCCAGCTTTACTAGAAAAAGGAACGGGAAATAATTACAGAGCACGTATATACCCAATACCTGCTAAGGGATACAAACAAATTATTATAGCCTATCAAGAGGAATTGAAATTTGCAAATAATAAACATCAATTAACAATCCCATTGTCGTTTAAAAAGAAACTTGAGTCTTTCCAATTAAAGGTGTCGATTTTAAATCAAAAGAGAGATCCAAAAATCATTTCAAAAAATCATGATGGGATACTTTTTGTTAAAGCTGAGAATGATTATTTCTATAAAAAAAGTATTGATAACTATCAACCTACAAATGATTTTGTAATTGAAATCCCATTAGAAGAAACTGCAAAAGTTAGTTTGTATAACGATTACTTACATGTGTATAAAACACTTAAAAGTGGGACTATTAAAAAGAACAATCCGTCAAAAGTAAAGTTATTATGGGATGTGTCTTTTTCTATGAAAGATAGAGATTTAGTAAAAGAGTTTCAATATTTAGAAGAATACTTTCAAGAAGTTGGAAACTTAGAAATTGAGTTGATAAAATTTAGTAATACTATAGTTGAAACTGAAAAATTTCGAATTAATAGTGGCAATTGGATTAAGTTAAAAGAGGTGCTTGAAAATTCAATTTATGATGGAGCTACTTCGTATTCTTCTTTGATTAACTTTAATAATAAGATTGATGAAATACTACTATTTACAGACGGGATGTATACCTTAAGTGAGTACCCTAAAGAAGCATCAAAACCTGTGTTTGTTATTAATAGTGTAAAAAAAGCGAATCATAGTGGGAACGATTTACTTAGTAAGTCTAGTTCTGGAAATTATATTAATCTTGTTAAAATGGATATGGCGGAAGCTATCGCGAAAACATTTAGCATCCCTAAGAAATTTGTGAGTTTTACGGCAGAAGGAACTGACATTGAATTATATCCAATTCCAGGGTCACAAGTTTATAATGATTTTTCAATAAGTGCAAAAGGAGTTTTGTCTGGTCAGTGTATTGAACTAAATTTTGGTTACGGAAATAAAATAACTGAAACAGTTAGTATTGTAGTTCCATTAAAAAATAATAGTACAAAGCAAATAAGTGAATTTTGGGCTAAAGGAAAAATAAATAAACTTCAGAAAAACAGTGAAGAGAATAAAAATGAGATTGTAAACATTGGAAAAAAGTTTCAAATCATTACCGATCATACTTCATTAATTGTTTTGGAAGATGTGTTTGATTATATACGTTATGATATTCTTCCTCCTGAAGAGTTAATGGAACAGTACCTTGAGATAAAAGCTAGAAAAGAGAATGTAAAATTTGTTACGTTAGATAGCGTAGATGAAAATGAAGATGATAATGTTGAGAATAATCAGGATTTAGAAAACTCTTCTGCAAATAACACAAGAGAAAGAAGTTTGCCAACAGGATCTCAAATAACAATTAATGGAACCGTTTTAGATAATTCTGGATTACCACTTCCAGGCGTAAATATTATTGTCGCAAACACATCTAATGGAACGCAATCAGATTTTGATGGCAATTATAGTATCAATGTCAATGTTGGAGAAGATATAGTATATAGCTATGTAGGGTTTACGACTTTAGAAACAACGGTTCAAAACTCAGTAAATATTAATATTTCTATGTCTGAAGAAGCTGGTGTTTTAGAAGAAGTTGTCGTAACTGCCTTAGGTGTTAAAAAAGAAAAAAAGGCTCTTGGATACGCCGTTACCACTATTACTTCGGAAGATTTAAATAATAATTCACAATCATATTTAACAAGGATTTTAGATGGAAAGGTTGCAGGAGTTACCATAACTAATCAAAATGGATTGTCTGGTTCTAGTAATAGAGTCATTATAAGAGGAATGAACTCATTTTCCGGAAATAACAACGCATTGTATATAATAGATGGTGTGCCTTATAGTAATGATACTAATACATCAGGTAATTTTATTAATGGTAATATGGGCTCAAGTAGATTCTTTGATATTGATCCAAATAATATTGAAAGTATAGATATTTTAAAAGGTTTAGCTGCTACAACTTTATACGGAACCGAAGGTAGAAATGGAGTGATTTTGATTACAACAAAAACAAATCTATACAGTTCTGGTTCACCTTCCTCAAGTTATAGAAGTCGTGTTGAAAAAGAACATAGTCAAAGAAAAAGAAAAAGTATTTCTCTTGCTAATGAGAAAACAGTTGACGAGAAAGGGTTTACAACAGAATACCTTTCAGAATTGGAAGCTGTCGAAAATACAAGAGATTTATATAAAGTTTATCTAAGACAACGTGTGAAATATGCGAGTTTACCATCTTATTTTGTGGATGTATTTGATTATATGAAAGAAAGAGATTTAGAAATTGCTAATAGAATATTATCGAATATAGCTGAAATTGATACTGATAACTACGAACTTTTAAAGGTGCTTGCTTATAAGTTAGAAGAGCAAAGTAATTACAAATTAGCAGTTTATGTATATCGTAAAATACTAAAACTTAGATCCGAAGATGTTCAGTCGCACAGAGATTTAGCAATTGCTTTACAGGAAATTGGTGAATTTGAGGAAGCATTGCAATTATTGAATTCAATTGCAACTGGAAGTATTTACGATGGGAATCAACGAAGAAAATTTCAAGGAATGAAAGATATTACAATCAATGAAATAAGAAATATTATTCATACCAATGATATTTCTTATGATACGAAAGAGTTTCCTTTGAAAGTAGCAAGTAATTATGATATGGATATTCGAGTAGTGATAGATTGGAATCATAACGATACCGATATAGATTTACATATTATAAACCCAAATACAGAAGAATGCAGTTATACAAATACCAAAACTAAAACTGGTGGAGAATTGTCAAAAGATATGACAAAAGGTTTTGGACCAGAAGAGTTTAAGCAAAAATTTGCAATGAAAGGAGTTTTTTATGTGAAGGTTAATTATTATGGAGATCGTTATCAAAAAATTGAAAATCCAACTTTCATGAAGTTAACAATTTTTAGAAATTATGGAAGAAAAAATCAAACAAAAGAGATTAAAGTAATTCGGCTTTCAGGAAGGACTAGAAAGCAATTAATAGAAAGGATTAATGTATAAATAGTAGTTTTTAAGTTGGTTAGTTTTTTTCAAGGCCTGCTAAGTTTTTTAAAACTCAGTAGGTCTATTTTTATATTTTCAAACCTGTATCACCCCCAAATTAAATTTCTTTTCAATAGGGGCGTGGTTGGCAGCTTCAATCCCCATAGAAATCCAAGTGCGAGTGTCTAAAGGGTTAATTACAGCGTCTGTCCAAATTCTGGACGCTGCGTAATAAGGTGAAATTTGCTCATCATAACGAGCCTTGATTTTATCAAAGAGTTCTTTTTCTTCTTTTTCAGAAATCTCTTTTCCTTGTTTTTTAAGCGACGCAGTTTCAATTTGTAACAACACCTTTGCAGCACTATTACCACTCATTACCGCTAAGGCAGCACTTGGCCAAGCAACAATTAATCGTGGATCATAAGCTTTACCACACATGGCATAATTTCCTGCTCCATAAGAGTTTCCGATAATAATAGTAAATTTTGGAACCACACTATTACTCACTGCATTGACCATTTTAGCACCATCTTTTATAATACCACCGTGTTCACTTTTACTACCTACCATAAACCCAGTAACATCTTGTAGAAATACCAATGGTATTTTTTTCTGATTGCAATTGGCAATAAAACGAGTTGCCTTATCTGCACTATCGCTATAAATAACGCCACCAAATTGCATTTCGCCTTTCTTATTTTTAACCAAAGTACGTTGGTTGGCGACAATTCCAACTGCCCAGCCATCGATTCTGGCATACCCAGTAAGGATTGTTTTTCCGTAGTCTTTCTTATATTCTTCAAATTCAGATTTGTCGACCAAACGTTTAATGATTTCGCGCATATCGTATTTGTCGGCTCTGGATCTTGGGAGAATTCCGAAAATATCTTTAGGGTTTTCAGTTGGTTTTAGGGGCTTTTCTCTGTTATAACCTGCCTTATCGTAATCTCCAATTTTAGAAAATATGTTTTTAATGGTATCTAACGCATCTTTGTCGTCTTTAGATTTATAGTCGGTAACTCCACTAATCTCACAGTGAGTTGTAGCGCCACCGAGCGTTTCATTATCGATAGTTTCGCCAATAGCAGCTTTTACCAAATAGCTTCCTGCTAAGAAAATACTTCCGGTTTTGTCAACAATTAAAGCTTCATCACTCATAATAGGAAGGTAAGCTCCACCAGCAACACAAGAGCCCATAATGGCAGAAATCTGAGTAATTCCCATACTGCTCATAATAGCATTGTTTCTAAAAATTCTTCCGAAGTGCTCCTTATCTGGAAAAATTTCATCTTGCAGAGGTAGATAAACTCCAGCACTATCTACTAAATAGATGATAGGGAGTCTGTTTTCAATAGAAATTTCTTGAGCACGCAAATTCTTTTTAGCCGTTATAGGAAACCAAGCTCCTGCTTTTACGGTAGCATCATTAGCAACAATAATGCATTGTTTTCCGCTAACATATCCAATTTTTACTACCACACCAGCACTTGGGCATCCGCCATGTTCTTTATACATTCCTTCGCCAGCGAATGCAGCAATTTCAATGCTTTTCGATTTTGGGTCTAGCAAATAATCAACCCGTTCACGAGCAGTCATTTTTCCTTTAGCGTGATGTTTTTCAATTCTTGCTTTCCCTCCGCCTAACTTTACTTTAACAAGTTTTTGTCTTAATGCTGAGGTTAATAATTTATTGTAATCTTCGTTTTTATTGAAGTTTAAATCCATGGCTGTTTTTTACTTTGTGCTAAAATACAAAATGCGTTTTAATCATCTGAAGTATTAAAGACACGAATTACACGAATTTTTACGAATATTTTTTTGTGAAATCCTCCCAACTTTTAGTTCGTGCTAATTAGTGAGATTAGTGTCTTTTTATTAAAAGCCTATAGGAACCACTAACTACACGAAATACACAGAATAGAATTAATAAAGTATTTCTTATTGCTTCTTTTAAAAACAATAATTATTACGATATTTGTAGTTCTGTCAAAAAAAAATAAAAGGCAGATCACTTTAACTAAATAGGTTCTCCCCCAACCTTCTTTGGGTAGCATCTTTGAAATATATTAGATTATGGGAATGAATAA
>JAUVAS010000026.1 GCA_030591585.1 Flavobacterium sp.
ATTTACAATATCCTTCACAATTTATTAAGCAAAAAAAAGTACATTTGTCTAAAATGTAGAATATGCATCATGCCTTGGTAGTAATACCTACCTTTAATGAAATTGAAAATATTGAAGACATCATTCGCGCTGTTTTTTCTTTAGAAGAAGATTTTGATATATTGGTAGTAGATGACAATTCTCCAGATGGCACTTCAAATGCTGTTCAATCTTTAATTTTAGAGTTTCCAAATCAACTTTTTTTAGAAAAACGAGAAAGAAAATTAGGATTAGGATCAGCCTATATTCACGGTTTTAAATGGGCATTACAAAGAGAATATGAATATATTTTTGAAATGGATGCAGATTTTTCTCATAACCCTAATGATTTGATAAAATTATTAAACGCCTGTAAAAAAGAAGGGTTTGATATGTCTATAGGTTCTCGATATAAAACTGGGGTAAATGTGGTGAATTGGCCAATGAGCAGGGTATTGTTGTCTTGGTTGGCTTCAAAGTATGTGCAGTTTATTACAGGAATGGATATTTGCGACACTACCGCAGGATTTGTTTGTTATAAACGCAAGGTTTTAGAGAGAATTAATCTTGATAAAATACAGTTTGCGGGCTATGCATTTCAGATTGAAATGAAATTTAAAGCACATTTTTCAAAGTTTAAAATTATAGAAATCCCAGTTATTTTTACAGACAGAACACGTGGAGTTTCAAAAATGAGTGGCGGGATTATTTCCGAAGCAATTTTTGGAGTCATCTCCATGAAATTTAGAAGTATATTTACAAAATATGAAGTTTAATGAGTACAGTTTTAATTAAAAATGCACAGATAGTAAACGAAGGCTCTATAAAAAAAGGAGACGTTTTAATTGAAAACGATCGCATTATAGAAATAGAGGATAGTATAAGTGTGAAGTCTTCAGACACACAGGTTATTGACGCTGAAGGGCGCTATTTACTACCAGGATTAATTGATGATCAAGTGCATTTTAGAGAACCAGGACTTACTCATAAAGCAACTATTGAAACGGAATCTAAAGCTGCAGTTGCGGGAGGAATTACTTCGTTTATTGAAATGCCAAATACGGTACCACAAGCTACAACTATTGAAAAATTAGAAGAAAAATTCTCTATCGCCAAAGAAACCTCATGGGCTAATTATAGCTTTATGTTTGGTGGCACCAATGATAATTTAGACGAAATTTTAAAAGTTGATAAGAATAAAGTAGCAGGGCTAAAACTATTTTTAGGCTCTTCTACCGGGAATATGTTAGTAGATAACCCCAAAGTGTTAGAGGAAATATTCAGCAAGACAGATTTATTAATTTCGGTGCATTGTGAAGATGAAAAAACGATACAAGATAACTTAGCTAAGTATTTGGAAGAATTTGGCGAAGACATTCCAATAGCGATGCATCCTAAGATAAGAAGCGCTGAGGCCTGTTATATTTCTTCTTCAAAAGCAATTGAACTCGCAAAGAAAACAGGAGCAAGATTGCATGTATTTCACCTGTCAACTGAAATAGAAACTCACCTTTTCTCTAATAAAAAACCACTTTCTGAAAAGAAAATTACCGCTGAAGTTTGTGTGCATCATCTTTGGTTTACAGAGGATGATTATAAAACAAAAGGCACTAAAATTAAATGGAACCCTGCGGTTAAGAGTCAGAAAGATAAAGATGGGTTATGGAAAGCATTATTAGACAACCGAATTGATGTGCTTGCTACAGATCATGCGCCGCATACCTTAGAAGAAAAAAACAATGTATATACCAAGGCTCCTTCAGGTGGGCCATTGGTGCAACACGCTTTGGTGGCATTATTAGAAATGTACCATAAAGGAAAAATTTCTTTAGAGAAAATTGTGGAGAAATCAGCCCATAATCCTGCGATTTTATTTCAGATAAAAGACAGGGGATATATTCGAAAAGGCTATAAGGCAGATTTGGTTTTGGTAGATTTAGTATCACCCTGGACGGTAAATAAAGAGAATATATTTTACAAATGTGGATGGTCGCCTTTTGAAGGAGCCACCTTTAAATCTAGAATAACCCACACTTTTGTAAACGGAGTATTAACGTATCACAATTTTAAATTTCCGAGCAAAAGTACACCAGAAAGATTAACGTTTAATAGATGAAAATGTTAGAAGACAGAAGACAGAAGACGGAAGAAAGAGAGGTTAAAAAAGATAATCGAGGTTCTTTAGGCATTTTTTTGTTGTTGTGTGTTCTGTTTGTTATTGTCACTTCTTGTCAGGATGTAAAGAAACCTGAAAAACCACAAAATTTGATTCCTCAAGAAACCATGGCTAATATATTAACCGACATCTATATTAGTAATGCAGCACGTAGTGTAAACAATAGGTTGCTTAAAGAATATAATATTAAGTTAGATTCTGTAATCTATGAAAAATATGAAATTGATAGTCTTCAGTTTGTAGAGAGCAATGCTTTTTATAGCTCGAATATAAAGACCTATACTAAGATAATTTCATCTATTGAAGAAAGGTTAAAACTACTTCAGGAAGAAAAGGATAGTATTTATGAAATCATTAAAAAAGAAAGAGGAGATACTATTTCTGGAAAAGAAAAAATAAAGGAAGGCCTATTGATAAACCCAGTTAAAAACGGTATTAATTAAAATCTCTTAGGTAATTTCTAGAAACTCTTTCTATGGTGTTATGGTAAGGAGTATAATTAAAATCAATTTCTTTTTCAATTTTTGATCCATCATAAGTTCGTGTTTTATATAAAGTACTAACGGTTGCTTTTAACAACTTTCGTTTTGTTTTAAATAGTTTATTGGAGAACCAGTCAATATAGGTAAAAGCTAACATCACCCATTTTTTTATAGGTTTGCTAGGTGCTTTTTTGTTAAGACTTAAAGCGATTTTTGAAAGAAATTCTCGGTAACTAATATTTTCACTCACCAAAATATAGTGTTCATTTACAATGGAGCTATTCAATAATGAAATCATACTTTTAACTACATCTTGAACATCTACTATTCCAACACCACCTGTTGTATAATACTTGATTCCTTTAGAAACAGTACATAAAATCCCGCCACTTGCCGAACTCCAAATACCTTCTCCTAAAATAACGCCAGGATGTACAATAACAGCATCTAGTCCTTCTTGAGTACCTCGCCAAACTTCCATCTCGGCTTCGTGTTTAGTGATGGAATATACACTGTTGTCGTCTTCTGGATTGTATTCGGTTTCTTCTGTGATTAATCCTCCATTGACAGTTTTTCCTAAAGTAGCAATAGAGCTTATATAGCAGAGTTTTTTTACTCCTTGAGATAAACTAAAATTAACAATATTGGCGGTTCCTTCTACATTTACTTTTTTAAGTACGGGATAATGTCTTGGATTAAAACTTATATAAGCTGCACAATGATACACATAGTCAATATCTTTAAAAGCGGGTGTTAATGAAGGAACATCGGTAATGTCTGCTACCATCCATTCAATTTTATTAAAAAGTGGCTCGGGTTGATTAGTGTAAAAAGAGAATACATTTTTTACCGCTTCTAAATCACTCGATTTTCGGTGTATTGCCCTCACATTTTCTCCGCTATTTATTAAATAATATAATAAATGTGCGCCCACTAATCCCGTTCCTCCTGTTACTAATATCATAATAGCAATGTAATGTTTTTCATGTTAATGCTTTGACATAAAATTTAGAAATATATCTTTGCATCAATATTATCCGAAGCTTTAGCAAAGGGTAAAAAAAACATAAAATCATGCTTAAAAATTTCGTTGAAGAATTACAATGGCGAGGAATGGTTCACGATGTGATGCCAGATACAGATACACATCTAATGCAACAAATGCGAGCTGCCTATGTGGGGTTTGATCCTACCGCAGATTCATTGCATATTGGGAATTTGGTTCCAATTATGTTATTAGCACATTTTCAACGATGTGGACATCAGCCTATTGCTTTGGTAGGTGGTGCTACGGGAATGATTGGTGATCCTTCTGGGAAATCTAATGAACGTAATTTTTTAGATGAAAAAACGCTCCGTCATAATCAAGAATGTGTTCGTAAACAATTAGCACAGTTTTTAGATTTTACTTCGGGAGTAGAAAATGAAGCAGTGATGGTCAATAATTACGATTGGATGAAGGACTTTAGTTTTCTAGATTTTATTCGTGATGTGGGTAAACACATTACCGTTAATTATATGATGGCGAAAGATTCTGTGAAGAGCAGATTAACAGGTGAAGGAGCTGAGGGTATGTCATTTACTGAATTCACATATCAATTAGTACAAGGCTACGATTTTCTACACCTATACAGAGAGAATAATTGCACCCTAGAAATGGGAGGCAGCGACCAATGGGGGAATATTACCACAGGAACCGAATTGGTTCGTCGTATTGGAAAAGGTAAAGGGTATGCGCTTACTTGTCCATTAATTACTAAAAGTGACGGAAGTAAATTTGGGAAAAGTGAAGGCGGAAATATTTGGTTAGATGCTAACAGAACTTCTCCTTACAAGTTTTACCAATACTGGATGAATACCAGTGATGAAGATGC
This sequence comes from Flavobacterium sp., assembly GCA_030591585.1. Lineage (GTDB taxonomy): Bacteria > Bacteroidota > Bacteroidia > Flavobacteriales > Flavobacteriaceae > Marifrigoribacter. The sequence continues at coordinate 4,551 of JAUVAS010000026.1, forward strand.
TGAAAAGTATATTAAAATCTTTACTTTTTTAGACAAGGAAACCATAGATGCTTTGGTTGAAGAACATAAAGAAGCACCCCATATGCGAGTGTTGCAAAAACGTTTGGCGGAAGAAGTTACGGTTACCGTTCACGATAAAGATGCCTTAGATAAAGCCATTAAAGCATCAAATATGTTATTTGGAAAATCTACTTCTGAAGATTTAAAAAACTTAGATACTGCAACGTTTTTAGATGTTTTTGAAGGAGTAACAACGGCGGAAGTCTTAAAATCTGAAATTGAAAACGGATTAGACATTATAGGAGCATTGGCTGAAAAAACAGGCTTTTTAAAATCGAATGGAGAAGCAAGACGCGCTTTAAAAGAAAATTCGGTTTCTGTAAATAAAGAAAAAGTAAAAGAAGGTTTTTCTATTTCTACTTCAGATTTGATTAATGGACAATTTGTTTTATTACAACGCGGAAAGAAGAATTATTTTATTATTAAGGTGGTTTAACTTTTGTTAATTACAGAAGCTACTTCCCCAATAGTATAGAAAACAGTTTCATAAACTAAGGATATTGTTTTTGGGATTCCTTTAGACAAGGCATACTTTTTTGCAACGCTACTTTCAGTATGCTTTTGACCTTTTCCTAAGCCACCCGTAAAAATTATTTTCTCGGCCAACCCTTTGTTGTATAAATAGATGCCGTGGTTGATTCTTTCTCTATAAACAGAAGAAACTACGCCATTTTTAATACTCTAGTGCCAAGAATTATAATTACATCACTTTGGGCTTCTGAATACTCAAATGAATAGCTGTAAATTTTATAAGCATTAAAAAGAAAATAGCTCCAAGCAACGAATGCAATTGTAAAAAATATTCTTGTTTTTGTGATAATCATTATTTGATATTAGTTTTTAAAAATCCTCAAGTCCTATTACATGACTTGAGGATTTTACCGTCCCGATACGTATCGGGAGACTCGGATTTCAAACTAAAAACCAACCTTAAAATGAAGGGTTTCTACTGAGTCCTAATTAATTTTTAAATTAAAAGGACTAATTTTTCTTTTTCTCAATTTTCCCCCAGTTTTCATCTGCTTGTTTTTGTAATTCTTCTTCACCTTCTTCATTCCATTTATCGAGTGTATTTACTCCCCAATTGTCATAAAACAAATACAATTTATCGTCAAGTATTTTAAATAACTTTGGATTAACACCTATTTTTTTGCCTTTTACAGCAACCGCATAAGCACAATAACCACCATATTGCGGCACGTACATTATCGGGTTGTTTTTAAAGGTTTCTAAATTTTTTAAAGTTGAAAACTTATAAATAGCTTCGTTATAGGTATAGGTGTGTGTTTTATCTCCTTTTAAAGCTTCATTGTTAAAATAAGCGATAACATCATATCCTTCGGCAGCAATTCCATTTTTTAGGTTTAAATTTTCTTGTGCCTGAACCGATGTAAAAAGGAGACTTATAAATAGGGCAAAAAACAACTTCACTTTCAATTTTTTTAATAAGTCGGTTTATTGAAAAATACTTACAGAACTAATCTATATTTCTACAAAAAATTGGTTACTTCAGGATATGGAATCAACGAACTAATTAAAAGTGCGATACTATCTTTTGAAATAATAGTGATGCTAATTAATATAGCAACTACTAAAATGGCTACCGATACATTGTTGTTTTTAATTTCTTTAAACTCGTGTATGCCTGGTGTAAGTACTGTAAATAGAAAAAATACGGAGGTGTTAATAATAACCGAGATTAAAAAACCAATTAATAAATAAATACAGGAGTACTTAATAATGTTTGCAATATCAATTGTTTCAGATTGAGTGGTTGACAACCTGATTACATTAGTGATAGAAGGTAAAATTTCGCTAAGAATAATTCCGATAGATAAAATAATTCCCGAAGTAAAGATGGTAAAAGCTAAATTATCGCCACGTAAATCATGGTCTCTAAAAAATAACCATTTCAGAATTTTATACGTAACTAAAATAATGAGTACAGATATAATGATTGATAATACAATTTCGATAAGTGATAAGGTGAAAAGTTGTGTGTTCATAATTAGGTTATTTACTGGTTAGTATAACGTTCCAATGGGTTACATCGTTAAATTCAGGAGAAAGGTAGCCCACCTTAAAATATTTTGCGGTAGTTTCCCAAAGGACATATTTTTTTCCGTTGTAAATTTTATGCAAACCATTAGTAGGTATATTAATTCCTATAATAGAATGGCGATAAAAAATACTGTTTACAATTGCAACATCATAATTAAAATGCTTTAAGATACTATAAATTAGTACGGTTCTGGTATCGCAATCTCCTTTCAAATTTTTAATAAAAGACACCGGGTTTTGAATACCATATTTAATATTACCAATACAGCATTCTGGGCAATCTTCTAATATATGCTTTGTAGTAAGGTCGTAGTTTTTAGTAGGGCATTTTTTTTGAAATACAAAGGAATAAGGAATATCTTGTATACAGCTTACCACCATTTCGGCAAACTCCATTTGGTTTAATTTTTTCTCCTTATTTATTTTAATAAAAGTTTCCATTATTAAATCTAAACTTGGAGTATCAGTGTATTCTATATAGTTATATAAATCTCCCCAAAATGTCTTTTTATATCTGGGTTGGTAGCTGTTAATATGGTTTTTAAGTCTGTTATAATCTTTTTTACGAACACTAAGATCTCCTTTATAGAGATTTCCGTAGTTGTCTTTCCAGACCCTATTACTGGTATAAAGTATTAGCGTGTCTTGATCTTCAATAATTTTGGTTTCTGAAATGTTTTCTTCGGAAGTAATCGTAGTTTTTTCATTATTTTCTGAAAGCAGTGAATTAAATAAAATAGTTAGCACAAACTGAAACCCATAAAAAATAATAAAAACAATAGTTCCAGACCTAATTAATTTTTTAAAAGAGGAGGCTTCCAAAACCATTTTAAAAAAAACAAGGACAATAATTATCGAAATAACCCCTGCAACACCGTTAGACAAGTTAAAAAATGACCTTATTGTAACAAAACTAATAGAAGACAAAAGCCCTAAGACAAATACCCAAAGGCAACCACTACTTCCTTTTTTAGTTTGTGACATTAAAACCTGAGTTCAATTAATAATCCGTTTTCAGTTTTAAATGAATTTTTTTATAGACAAGTCAGATTTTTGAAGAACTAACAGGTTAATTCGATAAAATATGCCGAGGTATATGAAAAAATTCATGAAATCCAGAGGAAAAGCAAATATAAGGCAATCTTATCGAATAAAATTTTTGAAATAACTTGTTATTCCTTCAAATTTGATTCTTCTAATCTCACCTTTTCTTTGCTTTCTGTAAATAGGAGTATTAATCAAACTCAGGTTTAATAGAGCATTAAATTACATCCGCGAATATCGCTGTCATCAAATCTGCCTAAAATTTCGAAACTTCCATCTAAATACACTTTTCCTAAATCTTGAGTAGCAATAAACGAACAGGAGTGTAAATTAGCAAGGTCTATTACATTAATTCCTCCTGTTTTTTTGGTAATATAGGTTTGCGCATCTTCTGTGTCTCGAGTAATGACCTTCATCCACGGCGGGCAAGTAAACATTCCATTTCCTTTGGAGTAGGCTTGTGAGAGGAGTTCGGTCATTCCATATTCGCTGTAGATTTTTGATACTCCAAAGCCTGTTTTTAAAGCTGAATGAAGCTCGTCTTTTACCATTTCTTTTCGGCGACCTTTCATTCCACCAGTCTCCATAACAATAGTGTTTTTTAAATGGAATTGTTTTATTTCTATCAAATCTAATAAAGCATAAGAGACTCCTAGCAATATTGTTTTCTGGTTTGTTTTTTCTAAAAATTCTAACTTTTCAATTAAGTCTGAAGTATTATCTAAATAAAATCCACTATGCGGGCTGTTGCTTTGTTTTATAAGCTCATCCACCATATATACCAATGAAGATCCATCGCGTTCTAAATAAGAAGGAAGTAAAGCGAGAATAGTTAAATTTTCTGTTTTTCCGAAAAAATGAATGAAGGCTTTTGTGAAGCTTTTTTTATAGAGATTGATATCTGAAACATAATGTTTACTAGTAATACTTCCAGTAGTTCCGCTACTGGTAAAAATGGTTTCAATAGTTGTGTTTTCAGAAATTACTTGGTGGCTTTTAAAAAACTGAATAGGTAAAAAAGGGATATCTCGTACACTTTTAACTGTTGATGAATTTACTTTTAACAAGTCACAAAACTCTCGATATACTTTTACATTTAAATATTGATATTGGAACACTTCTAACGCAACGGTGTTAAATTCTTTTTGAGATGAAATAGTAAAAATTTTGTTTATAGGCATAAAGTCCTTTCAGGAAATCAAAGGTACTGAAAAAAAGATCCCGCTTTATAGCGGGATCGTTTAACAAAGCTAATTTTAAAAAGTAAAATTAGAGTTTCACTAAAAAAAAAGCTTCTATCCATATTAATTAGGACAGAAGCTTTTTAAATAAAATTATATAAAAATAAGATTATCTAATCACTAATTTTTTAGTGCTAGAAATTCCATTTTGAGATATTTTCATAATGTACACACCACTAGTAAGGTTTGAGATATCAACTCTTTCAGAAGTGATAGTATTGATAACTTGTTTTCCTAAAAGATTGTACACAGTAACGTTTTTGTCACCAGCTTCTTGAGAAGAAATATTCACATAGCCATTTGCTGGGTTAGGATAAATAGAAAATACATTTTGGTTATTATTTCCTAATCCTAAAATCCCATCAATAACGATATTGTCAATATATAAGACCTCTGAGCCAGAATTGCATCTAACTTCTACCACTAATTGAATAGTAACTCCATCAGGAACAGTAACAGACCCATTTTGCCATACTCCTTGAACGCCTAAATCGTTAATGTCACTCCCTGTAGTATTGAAAATATCAATTTCAGTGGCATTAGTTAAATCTTTAATATAAATACGCATACGGTCAGACCCAGATTCATTTAACGTTCCGTCCCCTTCATAACCTGTGTCATTCACATAATAGTCTATGGTTAAGGTGTTTCCTGAATATCCAGACAAATCTACTTGGTCAAATTCTAAAATAAAATTTCCATCAGCATCTCCAATTCCATATCCTTGAGTTCCGTCGGTATAAGCAGTAACATCTCCAGCAAACTCTGTAACACCTACCCAGTCACCATCTGTTAGCCCATCTCCAGGTACATCGTATGGTTCGTAACGGGCATCAAATCCAATTTCACCTCCTGTTGATGTATAATCAATATTTGGTTCGTCAACATTATTCACTAAATCGTGAGCAACATTAGCATCTCCTGTATCAACGTATTGAATAGCGACAACACCAGGCTCTTCAAAACTGGTATATCCTGCAATTTGTGCAAAAGAAACAGCGCTTATTAGTAGAGCTGCTATAAAAGTAATTTTTTTCATATTATTTGGTTTTTATAATTAATCAACTACAAATATAATTAATTAAGGAGTGAATTCAGTACTAAAGTGTTACCTTATTGTTAACAATCAATGCTCGGTAAATTTCAATAGTTTTTATACAGTACCTTTAACCTTTTAATATAAGAATATTACAAATGAAAAAAAAAGACACTAGAATATTGTTAGTAGATGATGAGCCAGATATTTTAGAAATTGTAGGATATAATCTTTCGTCTGAAGGCTATCAAATTTTCACAGCAAAAAACGGTAAAATTGCTATTTCTGAAGCTAAAAAAATCCTCCCTCACCTTATTATTTTAGATGTAATGATGCCAGTGATGGACGGAGTTGAAGCTTGTGAAAAACTACGTGCTATCCCGCAATTTTCCGAAACAATCATTACTTTTTTAACCGCTAGAGGAGAAGATTATTCTCAAGTTGCAGGTTTTGAGGCAGGAGCAGACGATTATATTACAAAACCAATTAAACCAAAATTATTGGTGAGTAAAGTAAAAGCGTTATTACGTCGTTTTAAAGAAACCGAAGGGGATACAGGTTTAATAGAAGTAGGTGATTTAATAATTAATAGAGAGGAGTATAAAATTATAAAAAATAATGAGGTGATTAATCTTCCAAGAAAAGAATTTGAGCTTCTTTCTTTGTTAGCTTCAAAACCGGGAAAAGTTTTTAAAAGAGATACCATTTTAAATCATGTTTGGGGTAATGATGTTGTGGTAGGCGGAAGAACTATCGATGTTCATATTAGAAAGTTACGAGAAAAAATTGGAGATGAGAGCTTTAAAACTGTAAAAGGAGTAGGATATAAGTTTATGGAATAATGAAGAGAATTTTTAAAAGAACATATAAGTTTGCGCTAATAACTTCGGTTTCAATTACCGTTATTTTATCAATATTAGCAGGGTTCTACTTTTATTTTCTGAAATCTTTTAATGTAGGACTCTTTATCAGTGAAGTTCTTGTTGTTTTTTTAGTTTCGTTTTTTATTATTCAATATCGTGTTGAAAACTTCATTTATAAACGAATTAAAAAAATCTACGAGGATGTTCGTATTCTAGATGAATCTACTTTAGGGCAACAAAAAATCACTACCAATATGGAAACATTAACCAAAGAGGTAGAACAATTTGCCCAGAACAAAAAGTTAGAAATTGAAGCTTTAAAAATTAGAGAAGACTACCGTAAAGAGTTTATTGGCAATGTCTCTCACGAACTAAAAACACCGCTATTTACAGCACAAGGGTATTTAGAAACCTTAATTGACGGTGCTGTAAATGACGAAAAGATAAGAGATAAGTACCTTAAAAGAGCTAGTAAAGGGCTGGAACGATTAATTTTTATTGTAAAAGATTTAGATATGATCACCAAATTAGAAGTAGGTGATCTTAATCTTGAAAAAGAGGAATTCGATATCATAGAATTGATAAACAATGTGTTTGAATTGCTAGAAATGAAAGCTTCTAAACAGAATATTTCGTTAACATTCGATAAAGTTTATTTAGAAAAAATTATGGTGAGAGCAGACAAGGATCGCATTCAGCAAGTGTTGTCTAATCTCATGGTAAACTCTATTAAATACGGAAGAAACCAAGGAACCACTGAGGTTAGTGTTGAGAATTTTGTGATGAATAAAATATTGGTTCGTGTAACCGATAATGGTGAGGGAATTAAAAATGAAAAAATTCCAAGATTGTTTGAACGTTTTTATAGAGTAGACAAAAGCGGGTCTAGAGAACAGGGAGGTAGTGGCTTAGGATTGTCTATTGTAAAACATATTATTGAAGCACACGGAGATAAAATATATGTTGAAAGTCAGTTTGAGGTAGGTTCAGAATTTTCATTTACTCTCGAAAAGATTGAGTAATTCTTTATAATTAGGTGGCTCATTTTCTATTTGTAATCCTTTATATAATTCAATGCCTTTTAGTTTTTCAAAGGTAAATTCATCTTGTTTACAAAAAGGGGCAAATAGTAAACCCTTCATTCTTTTTGCTAAATATTCTTGTTCAAATTGACCTGGAGTTGGTATAAAAAAAGCTTTTTTATTTAGAGTAGCCAAGTCCATTATAGTAGTGTATCCTGATCTAGAAACAATAATTTCGCTTTCATTAATAGCTTTTTCTAATTCTTCACTTGTCATATAATTAAAGCGAGTAATGTTGTCTAATTGTTCTTTTTTCTGAATACTTTCAACACGCCCTTGTACTAATAAAACAGATTTGTTTTTACCTCTCAGTTCTTTTATTAACAACTCTTCAAGTAGTGTGCGTTGAGGTTCTGGCCCCGATAAAATCACTAAGATATCGTACCTAATTATAAGCTCAAGTTTCTTCATTCTGCTTAAAACACCTAAGTATTTAATAGGAAAAGTAGCTGTTTTTAAATGCCCAAGAATCCCACTTAAATTGGATTCCCCTTCAATATCTGGAACCCAACATTCATCGAATTTATTGATGATATTTTGATGTGCTTTTGTACTGAATTTTGTTGAGAATCCTGATAAAACATTCAATTGGTGAGTTATATAAGCCGAGGGAATTTTATTACTTCTTACACCTAATCTGTTGTCGCTTATAATTCCTTGAATTTTGCCTTCAGAAACTAATTGTTCTACGATTTCATTTTCTTTAGAAATAATCTTTTTAATCTTCGGAAGTTTCAAAAGCATTTTCCATTTAAAAAGTTTTCCTTTTTTAGGATACCTGATGTCATAGGAAGGGAGTTCAATAGATTCTAAATCCCCAAATTCTTTCCGAAGTAACGCTAAAGCACCGCCATCTGATGCAATAATCACTTTAAAATTATAATCTAGAAGCGTTTGAATTATAGGAATACAACGCGTAGCATGACCCAAGCCCCAGTGAAGAGGTGCTACTAAAATAGTTTTGGTTTTTCCCATAAAACAAAGGTAAGTTATTATAGACTGAATAATAATTTCTTAATTTCGCACAAATTAAAAATCGTAATTTTGGGAAGTAAAAATAAGTTAAAACGCTTTAAGGAAAACGAAACTTTTTCGAATGTAATTCAGCCAACACGAGAAGAGGTGTTAAACGATTCGCTAAAGTTAAAAGGAAATTGGAAACAAAATTTCTTTAAAAATGACAACCCAATTGTGTTAGAATTAGGATGTGGAAAGGGGGAGTATTCTGTAAATCTTGCTAAATTATTTCCGAATAAAAACTTTTTAGGAATCGATATAAAAGGGGCTCGTTTTTGGAGAGGTGCAAAAACAGCCTTGGAAGAAAACATCTCAAACGTTGGGTTTTTACGCACACAAATAGAATTGGTAGATCATCTTTTTGAAGAAAACGAAGTAGATGAAATCTGGATTACTTTTCCAGATCCTCAGATAAAATATAAGCGTACCAAACACCGAATGACCAACCCTGATTTTTTAGATAAATACAAGAAAATTTTAAAGCCTAACGGAGTGGTTCACCTTAAAACCGACAGTGAATATATGCACGGTTATACTTTAGGATTGTTACAAGGGCTTGGCTTAACTGTTGAATATGCACACCATGATGTATATGGCACTACAAATGCTCCCAAAGAAGTAACAGGCATTCAGACGTATTACGAAAGTCAGTATTTAGCCATAGGAAAAAAGATAACCTATTTACGTTTCAATTTCTCTTAATTTCAATTTTGTTATCTTAACAATCTATTAGAACTTTATGGTTTTTATTTATTACTTATTTTTTGGGATGATTGGGGCAATATTGGCCACATTTCTTCCAGGATTATTAAATATGTATTCTGCAAAAATAAGTATGAATGAAGGCAGAAAAAAAGCATTTTTATTTGCTGCAGGAATATCATTGGCAGTGTTTATTGAAACATTAATAGGGCTTGTTTTTGCTAGATATTTGGATAGAAATCCAGATATTATTGCCTTGCTTCAGAAAGTGGTATTAGGGGTTTTTGTAAGTATTACTATCTACTTCTTTTTTGTTGCGAAAGATGTTAGAAAAGAGCCAATGAAAGATAAAAACCATTCTAAAACAAATCGCTTTTTTTTAGGTTTTTTTTTAAGTTCTATTAATTTTTTACCTATTCCTTTCTGGGTATACATGAGTATTACTTTTTCATCTTTTGGGTGGTTTACATTTACGAACTTAAATATTTTAGGAACAGTAATAGGGTCCTCTATAGGTACTTTTGTTGTAATGGGAGTTTATATTTGGTTTTTTAGGCCAAAAGAGAACCAACGTAAACTGAATAATTTTAATATGAATTACCTTATTGGGTCTGTCACAGCAATAATTTCCGTTATTACTCTTATTAAAATAATAAATAATATGTAATGGCTAAAGATCTTGGCTTTTTCGAAAAAGTTTATCAGGTTGCTTCCTTAATACCCTATGGACGCGTAACATCTTACGGAGCCATTGCCAACTATCTAGGCTCTCCTAAAAGTGCCAGAATGGTAGGTTGGGCAATGAACACCTCCCATAATAACCCAGATGTACCTGCGCATCGTGTGGTAAATAGAAAAGGATTACTAACAGGAAAACATCATTTTGAAGGCACTAATCTTATGCAGCAATTATTAGAGAGTGAAGGAGTTGAAGTGATTGAAAATCAAATACAGGATTTTGAAAAGCTGTTTTGGGACCCAACTATAGACCTATAATTAGCTGCGATTTCGTAGCTAATTCTACTGCTGTAATAAACAATCTGCGCAGCTTTTTTATATGATAAATGTTATTATCTGTTAATACATTTACTTGTATATTTGTACTTTAGAATTAATCTAAATTAGCGAAACTACATTTTGAAAAGATAGCCAAAGGCTAGTGTATTCAAAATCTTTAGTTGGACTAACCCTCTTGCATAACGGGGTCTTTTGGTTAATTAAAAACAATTATCTAGCTAAACCAATAAAGTAAAAAAGATAATTAACAAAAATAAAGCTATGAGTATCAAAAAAGAAGATATTATTAAAGTTCTTAAAACAATTACTGTTGCAGGAGAAGGCAAAAGTATGATTGAAAGCGGTGCAGTAAAAAATGTAATCACATTTGCCGATGAGGTGATTGTAGATTTATTGCTTACAACACCAGCTATGCACATAAAAAAGAGAGCAGAAGAAGATGTGATTAAGATAATTAAAGAGAAAGTATCACAAGACGCTAAAGTGATTGTCAATATAAAAGTTGAAGCTCCAGTACAGCCAGCAAATCCTAATTTAATAAAGGGAAAAGCAATTCCTGGAATTAAGAATATAGTTGCAATTGCTTCTGGTAAAGGTGGCGTTGGAAAATCTACAGTTACAGCAAATTTAGCTGTGACGTTAGCTAAATTAGGGTATAAAGTTGGCGTTTTAGATGCAGATGTTTATGGACCATCTATTCCTATGATGTTTGATGTAGAAAATGAACGTCCACTTTCAACTACTGTTAATGGAACTAGTAAAATGAAACCCGTAGAAAATTACGGAGTAAAAATACTTTCAATAGGGTTTTTTACCAAACCAGAACAGGCGGTTATTTGGAGAGGTCCTATGGCAGCAAAAGCATTAAATCAGCTTATTTTTGATGCTGATTGGGGAGAATTAGACTTTATGTTAGTTGATCTTCCTCCAGGAACAGGAGATATTCATTTAAGTATCATGCAATCTATGCCTTTAACAGGAGCCGTTGTGGTAAGTACACCGCAAGCTGTGGCATTAGCAGATGCTACTAGAGGTGTTGCCATGTTTAGACAAGATAATATTCAAGTTCCTATACTAGGTATTATTGAAAATATGGCTTATTTCACTCCAGAAGAATTACCAGATAATAAGTATTATATCTTCGGAAAAGAGGGGGCTAAGAACTTAGCTAAAGATTTAGAGATTCCATTTTTAGGTGAGATTCCATTAGTGCAAAGCATTAGAGAAGCTGGAGATATTGGACGTCCAGCTGCTTTACAAGAAGGAACGACCTTGGCTGAAGCTTTTGAAAAATTAACAAAAGTGGTTGTAGAAGAAACAAGTAAAAGAAATGAAATTCTTCCTCCTACAGAAGTGATTCAAATGACGAATTCTGTGGGTTGTTCTGTGCCAAAAAACTAATCTATGATAGACGAATTAAGAGTAAATATAGAAAAAGCATTAGATGAAATTCGCCCTTTTTTACAAAATGATGGGGGCGATATTTCATTGTTGTCTATTGAAGACGGAAAGGTTGTTAGAGTACAACTAGAAGGTGCTTGTGTGGATTGCTCAGTGAATCAAATGACTCTGAAAAGTGGTGTTGAATTAACCATAAAAAAATATGCTCCACAAATAGAAGAAGTCATTAATGTTGTAGCTTAAAACACTTTTATTTTTTTTTATTAAATTAAAATATTATGAAGAGTTATTTATTGATAGTAATTTTTATTGGAATTACAGCTTGTGAAAATTCAAAAAAAACAGAAACAACTTTAAAAATTGATAGTACGATTCCTTTTGAAGGTACTTGGGGAAGAAGTTTTGAATTAAGTAAAGATAGTACGCAACTAGTGTTTTATAGAATTTGGGAAGATAGTATTCAATATGAAATGAAAGGCCCTCTAAATTTAATTTACACGTTACAAAAAGATACTTTTATTGTAAAAGAAAATCGATGGGTAGGGAAATTATATGAACAGGATTATGTAGTTTTTGTAAAAAATATTACATCAGATTCAATAGCAATATTTAAGCAAAAGACAAAGAGTATAGAGGAGTCAATGTCAATACCTTTCCCTTCAGATACTGCAACAAGCCGCTTTAGTCCTTGGAATGTGTACTATTTAAAGAAATAAAAATTAGAAGCTAAAAAGTTTTATAAGCAATTAATTTTTGAGGTCCCTCTAAGACTATTCTTACCACTTTTAAAACCCCATCATTACTTGTAGCAATATGCCACTTTATTAAAGTAATATTTCCGTTTTCAATTTCCAGTCCAGTAATACTTCTTGGATGAACACAACTGCCGTCATTAAATAAAGCGGTCTCTCCAGGCTTTGGAAATCGTGGACGATGTGTATGTCCAATAATAGTAAATATGTTTTTATTTTCCTGTATCCACCGTTTAAATCGACGCTCTACTTTAAAGAGTTCTTTGTTGTTTTTAGCAGGACTTGTGGGGTCACTTATTCCGAAAATCTGTAATTGTCTCCATACGATTCGAACCATAAATCTATTAAATTTCCAAGCTTTATAATTTCTCCAATCTGCTTGGTGTCCGTGAAGCATGAAAACCTCTTGTTTACTTTCTTCGTGTTCTAACACTAACCCTTCAGAAAAAGTAATTCCTGGAAATAAATCTTCGTGTTTTCCTGTTATAGTATTGAAATAAGTATATAGATTTTTAGCTACGTAACTTTGCTCGCAATACACCATATCGTGATTTCCCATTAGGCGATAAAGCCTTCCTTCAGAAAAAAACTTTTTCATCAAATCAAAAATATTTTTATGGGCGTAAAGAATAGAACTAAACGATGTGTTTTCCCATAATTCATCACCATCACCTAATTCACAATAAGTAAATCCGTTGTTATAATAATGATTTAAAGCGTGAAAATAAGTATTTCGGTTATTGGAAAAATCGTCTGCAAAACTATTGTCGCCACGGTGTACATCGCTAAAAATAATGAATTTAGAGTTGTTATTAAATGAAATTCTTTTAGCGGTTTGATAAGCCCGATTTATTCTAGAATGTGATGACATACCGTTAATTAATTTCTAAAGATAAGTAGAAAAGAAGTGAATGATAATTTTTGTTTCTTTACCATTCACTTCATCAGTAAAAATATAAAATAATTTACATTTTTACTGATGAATGTCAGTTTTTTAGCATTAAAAAAGACAAACCTTTGCATATTAAAAAGGTCAAATTATACTAAATAATAACCAATATGAAGAATAATTTTAAAGTAAAAGTTGATTCTAAGTGGGAGCTTACCATTCCTGAAGAAGAAGTTCTTGCCTTAGATGTTGTAAAACTAAAAGGGAAGAAATATCATTTATTGGAAAACAACCAATCGTATCAAGGGGAAATAGTAGATGCTAACTTTAATAAGAGAACTTATGCTGTAAAGATTAATGGTTCTGTTTATGACGTTTCAATTGAAAATCAATTAGATCAATTGATTAAAAACATGGGATTTTCTACAGGATCTTCAAAAAATGTAAAACTAGTAAAAGCACCAATGCCGGGAGTGGTTTTAGGGGTGAGTGTGGAAGTAGGCCAAACAGTTTTAGAAGACGATTCTTTATTAATATTAGAAGCAATGAAGATGGAAAGTACTCTGGTTTCTCCAAGTAATGGTGTGGTAAAAACCATAGCGGTTTCTAGTGGAGATACTGTAGAAAAAGGACAATTATTAATTGAATTTGAATAAGAGATGAAGAAAATATTAATAGCAAATAGGGGAGAAATAGCCATTAGAGTAATGCAAACAGCTCGAAAAATGGGGATTAAAACAGTCGCTATTTATTCTACTATTGACCGTAATTCACTTCACGTTAAATATGCAGACGAAGCAGTTTGTATTGGTGAACCGCCTTCAAATCAGTCCTATTTATTAGGCTCAAAAATTATAGAAGTTGCAAAAAAGCTTCAGGTAGACGCGATACACCCTGGTTACGGGTTTCTAAGTGAGAATGCAGATTTTGCCGAAGAAGTAGAAAAAAACGGAATAATATTTATAGGGCCAAAATCACAAGCTATTAGAATGATGGGAGATAAACTTGCTGCAAAAGATACAGTTAAATCCTATAATATTCCAATGGTTCCAGGTTTTGATAAAGCAATAACAGATGTTTCTGAAGCCAAATCTATGGCAGAAGAAATAGGATACCCTATTCTTATTAAGGCTTCTGCAGGTGGTGGAGGTAAAGGAATGAGAGTGGTTGAAAAAGAAGAAGATTTAGAAAAAGAAATGAATCATGCGGTTAGTGAAGCAACTGCTTCCTTTGGAAACGGATCTGTCTTTATTGAAAAGTATATTTCATCACCACGACATATTGAAATTCAAATTATGGCAGATAGTTTTGGAAACACGTTATCTCTATTTGAAAGAGAATGCAGTATCCAAAGACGTCATCAAAAAGTAGTAGAAGAAGCTCCATCTTCAATTTTAACTCCAGAGCTTAGAAAGAAAATGGGAGAGGCTGCTGTAAGTGTTGCAAAGTCTTGTGACTATTTGGGAGCAGGAACTGTTGAGTTTTTGATAGATGATAAAATGAATTTCTATTTCCTAGAAATGAACACAAGATTACAGGTAGAACATCCTGTAACAGAGTTTATTACTGGGTTAGATTTAGTTGAATTGCAAATTAGAATTGCACGAGGAGAGAAGCTTCCTATAAAAAAAGAAGAGTTAAAAATTAATGGACATGCTATCGAATTACGAGTATACGCAGAAGATCCATTAAATAATTTCTCGCCGAGTGTAGGTAATTTAGAAGTGTATCAATTACCCGTTGGGAATAATATAAGAGTGGATAATGGTTTTGAAGAAGGACAGGATATTCCAATCTTTTACGACCCTATGTTGTCAAAATTAGTCACCTACGGAAAAACCAGAAACGAAGCTATACAATTAATGATAAAAGCAATTAACGATTATAAAGTGGTGGGTGTTGAAACTACCTTACCCTTCGGAAAATTTGTTTGTGAGCATGAAGCTTTTACTTCTGGAAATTTTAACACACACTTTGTGAAGAATTATTATTCGCCAGATGCTTTAGAGGAAACCGCTAAAAAAGAAGCTAGAATTGCTTCACTTATAGCGATTACACAATACTTAGAAGATAAAAAAATGTTACAAGTAATTACAGCGTAAGTTATGGATAATAAAATAGAAAAATTAGAAAAAAGAGTTGCTCTTGCACACTTAGGAGGTGGAGAAGTAAGAGTAGAAAAGCAACACGCTAAGAAAAAATTAACCGCTCGGGAGCGAATAGAATATCTGTTAGACGAAAACTCATTTGAAGAAATGGGGGTTTTAGTGACCCACAGAACTACCGAATTTGGAATGGAAAAACAGCAATTCTATGGCGATGGTGTGGTGACAGGATATGGAACAATTAACGGAAGATTAATCTATGTATTCGCTCAAGACTTTACAGTTTTTGGAGGAGCCTTATCCGAAACACACGCAGAGAAAATTTGCAAAGTAATGGATCTTGCAGTTAAAGTAGGTGCGCCAATTATTGGGTTAAATGATTCTGGAGGTGCTAGAATCCAAGACGGAGTAGAATCTTTAGGAGGTTATGCAGATATTTTTCATAGAAATGTTTTGGCATCGGGAGTGATCCCTCAGCTTTCTGCTATTATGGGGCCTTGTGCTGGTGGAGCAGTTTATTCACCTGCCATAACAGATTTCACCTTAATGGTAGAAGGGTCTAGTTATATGTTTGTAACAGGTCCTAATGTTGTAAAAACAGTAACCAATGAGGAAGTGACGGCTGAAGAATTAGGAGGTGCAAGCACACATTCTACTAAATCCGGAGTAACGCATGTTACCTCTGCAAACGATATTTTGTGTTTGGAAGATGTTAAAACATTATTAGGCTATTTACCTCAAAACAATACTGAAACAACCAAAAAACGACCTTTTACAATCACCGATGAATTAAGAGAAAATCTAACCAATATTATCCCTGAATCATCTACAGTACCTTATGATATGCATACGGTAATTGACGAGATTATTGATGAAGATTCCTTTTTTGAAATCCATAAAGACTTTGCCGAAAATATTATTGTTGGTTTTGCAAGAATTGCGGGTAGAAGTATCGGTATTGTTGCTAATCAACCTATGTTTTTGGCAGGATGTTTAGATGTGGATAGTTCTGTAAAAGGAGCTCGTTTTACACGTTTTTGCGATAGTTTTAATATTCCGTTGTTAGTATTAGTTGATGTTCCAGGGTTCCTTCCAGGAACCGATCAAGAGTGGAACGGGATCATTACCAATGGCGCAAAACTATTATATGCACTAAGTGAAGCTACCGTGCCAAAAGTTACTGTTATTACTCGTAAAGCTTATGGTGGTGCCTATGATGTGATGAACTCAAAACACATTGGAGCCGATTTTAACTTTGCTTGGCCTACAGCAGAAATTGCCGTGATGGGAGCAAAAGGTGCCGCAGAAATTATCTTCAGAAAAGAAATAGCTGCAGCTGAAAATTCAGACAAAAAATGGAAAGAAAAAGAAGCCGATTATGCAGATAAATTTGCAGACCCATACAGAGCTGCAAGACGTGGGTTTATTGATGAAGTAATATATCCTAAAAACACTCGAAGAAAATTAATAAAAGTGTTTCAAATGCTGGAAGGAAAAGTAGTGGATAGACCTAAACGTAAACACGGGAATATTCCGTTATAAAAAAAGACCTAACAGGTTTCGAAAACCTGTTAGGTCTAATTAATAATAAACCCTTCCAGAGAGTTCAAGACTTTGGAAGGGTTAAAAATTTTATTTAAAAGCGTTTAACCCAGTTATATCCATTCCTGTAATGAGTAAATGAATATCGTGAGTTCCTTCGTAAGTAATAACACTTTCCAAGTTCATAGAATGGCGCATAATAGAATATTCTCCTGTAATACCCATAGCTCCTAACATTTGTCTTGCTTCACGAGCAATAGTAATAGCCATATCTACATTATTTCGTTTTGCCATTGAAATTTGTGCTGAGGTTGCTTTGTCTTCATTTCTAAGAACACCTAATCTCCATGTTAGCAATTGAGCTTTGGTGATTTCGGTAATCATTTCGGCTAATTTTTTTTGTTGTAACTGAAACTGTCCAATAGGTTTTCCAAACTGGATACGTTCTTTACTATAACGCAAAGCAGTGTCATAACAATCCATTGCTGCTCCAATGGCTCCCCAAGCAATACCATAACGAGCAGAATCTAAACAGCCTAATGGTGCTCCCAATCCAGATTTGTTAGGCATCAGATTTTCTTTAGGAACTTTTACATTATCAAAAATCAACTCTCCTGTTGCCGAAGCTCGTAGTGACCATTTGTTATGTGTTTCTGGGGTTGAGAATCCTTCCATTCCACGTTCTACAATAAGTCCATGAATTCTTCCAGATTCGTCTTTCGCCCACACAATCGCAATATCTGCAAAAGGTGCATTACTAATCCACATTTTAGCTCCGTTTAAAAGATAATGATCGCCCATATCTTTAAAGTTGGTGGACATTCCACTAGGATTTGATCCGTAATCAGGTTCGGTAAGCCCAAAACATCCAATAAATTCACCAGAAGCTAGTTTTGGTAAATATTTCATTCGTTGTTCTTCGTTTCCGTATTTCCAGATAGGATACATTACCAAAGACGATTGTACACTTGCAGTACTTCGCACACCACTATCACCACGTTCAATTTCTTGCATAATTAAACCATACGATATTTGATCTAATCCAGCACCACCATATTCTTCAGGAATATAAGGGCCAAAAGCACCAATTTCTGCCAAACCTTTTACAATCTGGTGTGGAAATTCTGCTTTTTGAGCATATTCTTCAATGATAGGAGAAACATCACGTTTTACCCATTCACGAGCAGCATCACGTATTAATTTATGTTCTTCTGTTAATAATTCGTCAAGATTATAATAATCGGGAGCTTCAAATAAATCAGGTTTCATGTGTCTTTTATTTAGAGTACAAATGTAAAAATCGAAAATTGAATCACCTACATTTTCAAGTAAAAATCCTTTAGTAAATCTTGGTATTCTTTTGTGTAATTGTGTCTTGAAATTTCGATGGTGAGTTCTTCGTAATTAATCTCTGTTTTCTGAAATGAAAATTCTAGCAAACTTCTTTTTACCTCGGAAGTAGCTGTGCCTTTAACTCGGCAGATTCTTTTTGGGAATAAACCCGCTTCTGAAGCAATTGAAATAAAATTTTCCTCTTCTTTTCTAGGAAGTATCAAGGCAAAAATCCCTTTCTCTGAAAGAAACTGAAAAGCAACAATCACCAAATCTCTAAAGGGAAGTGTGTCTGTAAATCGTGCGGTGTTTCTTGCTTTATTATCAGATTTATAATTGTCTGAATAAAACGGCGGATTTGAAATAATTAAATCGTATTCCTCTTTCACTTCTGTGGCAAATTCTTGCGCAGAGGCGTGGTAGCAAAACAACCGATCACCCCAAGGAGAGGTTTCAAAATTTGAAACACATTGCTCAAAAGCATTTTCATCAATTTCGATAGCATCAATGATTTCGGAAAAGCTACGTTGTGCTAATTGTAGCGATAAAATTCCAGTACCTGCACCAATATCTAAAATGCTATCAGGATTGTTTTTTAAAGAAACCCATGCGCCTAAAAGCACTCCGTCTGTGCCAATTTTCATAGCACATTGGTCTTGCTGAACGGTAAATTGTTTGAATTTAAATAGGGATGACATAGAAAAAAAACCTTTATAAATAAATCTCAATCAATCCTTCAGGAACCTCCAATTGCATGATTTTATTTTTCTTATCTACATTTTTAATGAAATCGTCTATCAACGGGATTAAAATTTCTTTTCCATCGCGATCAATTTCAAAAAGCACTTGAGTTGTACTGTCGTTTATTCCAGTGATAATTCCTACGTTTCCGAAGCTTACATCTTCAACGGTGTAACCAATAATTTCGTGATAGTAAAATTTGTTTCCAGTAAGTTTTGGGAGGAATTCTAAAGGTAAATACAAATGACATTTTAGTAATGAATCTGCATCTTCATCACCATTAACATCTTCAAATTTCACTCTAAGTAGCGTGGATTTGTGGAGTGAACTGCGTTCAATAAAAAATGGAACCAAGTTTTTGTTTTTTTCAACAAAAACCGATTCCATTTCAGTATAAATTTCAGGATCGTCAGTATCTAGTTTTACTAGTAACTCGCCTTTAAAGCTATATTTTTTAACAATCTTGCCTAAGTAGAAACAATCCTCCTTTTGCATGATTGATAAAATTACTCTTCTTTAGTATCTTCTGCCTTAACGTCTTCTTTAGCAGGAGTTCCTTCTTCAGCAGCTTCAGCAGCCACATCATCAATAGTTTCTTTTTTTGGAGCTTCCTCTTCAGTAGCTACTTTAGTAGTAGATTCTTCAACTTCTTCAACAACAGGAGTAGCATCTGCAATACGTTGTTCGTTTACAGCTTTTTCAGCTGCAAAAGCCGAAGCAGTTTCTTTATCCTTGTCGTCACTAAGTTTAGAGCGTTTTCCGTCAATTTTCTTAGCTTTTTCTTCTATCCAAGCATTGAGTTTTTCTTCTGCTTGCTCTTCAGTTAAAGCACCTTTTGTAACTCCTCCAGCTAAGTGTTTTTTCAACATAACACCTTTGTAGGATAAAATAGCTCTAGCAGTATCTGTAGGTTGCGCTCCATTATGAAGCCATTTTACAGCACCATCAATATCTAAATTAATTTCTGCAGGGTTAACATTTGGATTGTAAGTTCCTAATTTTTCAAGGTATTTACCATCTCTTTTTGCGCGGGCATCCGCAGCTACGATCCAATAAAAAGGCTTCCCTTTTTTACCGTGTCTTTGTAATCTAATTTTTACGGGCATATCTATTATTTTTTTGAGGTTCCCGACCCCGGTTCATAATTTAAGTGGGCAAAGATAATATATTTTTTGATTGAAATCGAATAGATTAAACTTTTTCTCTTTACATTTGTACAAACCCATATTTAAAAATTACAATGAAAAACCTACTAATTTTATTTTTAACAACTGTTTTGTTTGTTGGTTGTGAAGATGTTCAAACAAATTCCCCAGCGATGCAAGGGAATATTGACCATTCTTTTTTTAAAGCTCAAAGCACTCGGGCAACTATTGCAGCTAATGGTAATTACCTAATTGAAGGTATTAATGGAGACGAACTACTTTCGTTTAAGATTTTAAGTCCAAATGAAGGAAATTATATACTAGGAGGGGAATCTGGAAACGAAGGACGTTTTACTGATGTTAATGGTAATAAATACTCCACTAGACTTAATGGTGATGGTAAAATAACGGTTACAGATTGGGATACTAGTGGAAAAACAATATCTGGGATCTTTAATTTTAGAGCAATGCTTGAAGGTGTTGATACTTTAAGGGTTCATGAAGGAGTGTTTTTTAGAGTTCCGTATAGATCTGGGGGAGGCGACCCAATTCAGAATGCTGGAACATTTTTAGCTGATATAGGTGGAGAGCCTTGGGAAGCATTTACAATTCAAGCTATGAATACCGGAGAAACTATTGTAACTAGTGGCGCTACGGCCTCTATAATAATATTACTAGGACTCCCCAATGACGTTGAGAATGGAGTATATCAATTGCCTTCGGCGGTTTTTAGAGCAACCTATAGAGATGATAATACAGTACAAGAAGCTGCAAGTTCAGGATCTATAGAAATTTTAGAACATGATGTTGTTAACAAAACAGTTAAAGGAACATTTTTCTTTGAAACGGCATCTCAAAGTATAACATCAGGACAGTTCGATATAACCTATCAATAAAAATATTTTAAATTTTATAATTAACCGCTCCTGTTTTTGGAGCGGTTTTTTTGTGAAGAAAAACTAACAACTCTTTATAACTTTTTTTTTCTGTAACAGTGGTTTTTTATATTTTTAAACCATCGTGACAACGCTTTGTTGATTCACGTTTTTAACTCTCACATTTTTATGTTTTTAATTTTTGATACCGAAACCACGGGTCTTCCTAAACGTTGGAACGCACCTTTAACAGATAGTGATAATTGGCCTCGTTGTATTCAGATTGCTTGGCAATTGCACGATGCAGATGGAAAACTTGTAGAGCATCAGGATTATTTGGTGCAACCAGAAGGGTTTAATATTCCCTATGATGCTGAAAAAATTCACGGAATTTCTACAGAATTAGCACAACAAAAAGGAATCTCATTAGCAGCAGTCATCGAAAAGTTTACGGAAGCACTTTCCAAAACAAAATTTATTGTAGGTCAGAACCTTGGTTTTGACAACAATATTATGGGAGCTGAGTTTCACCGTTTAGGCATTGAAAACCCGCTACCTAATTTTCTGGTTTTAGATACGTGTACCGAAATTACAGCGCAGCTTTGTCAATTGCCAGGAGGTCGTGGAGGAAGGTTTAAACTCCCTACTTTAACAGAGCTTCATCAATTTTTGTTTAATAAACCTTTTAACGAAGCACATAATGCCACAGCCGATGTAGAGGCTACTACTCGTTGTTTTTTAGAATTGATTAGAAGAAAAAGTTATTCGGAAAAACAATTGGATGTTCAGCCAGATTATTTGAATCGTTTTTCTGAAATCAACCCAGCGCCTTTTGAGCTAATTGGGCTGAAACATATTAATCTTAAAAAAGCTTCAGAAAAAATTAGAAAGGAAATTGAAGCTGCTTCTAAAAAACAAGAAGTTTCTTCCGAAGAGATTCAGGAAAATGTTTCCGCACTTCAGGAAATTCCTTTTGCACATTTACATAACCATTCAAAATTTTCTGTACTTCAGGCAACATCAAGCACACAAGATTTAATTAAAGCAGCTGTAGATGATGGAATGCCTGCCGTAGCACTTACCGATACTGGAAATATGATGGGCGCGTTTCATTTTGTAAGAGATGTAAATAGCTATAATAAAGGATTGAGTGAGGAAGATTCAGATAAAAAATTAAAAGCAATTGTAGGATGCGAATTCTATGTTTGTGAGGATCATCTTAATAAAAACCATAAGGACAACGGCTATCAAATTGTAATGTTGGCAAAGACAAAAAAAGGCTATCATAATATGGCTAAAATGTCTTCGATTGCATTTACTAAAGGGTTTTACTATGTACCTAGAATTGATAGAAGTATCATAGAAAAATACAAAGAAGATATAATTATCCTTACAGGAAGTTTGTATGGAGAAGTGCCTAATAAAATTTTAAATATTGGCGAAAAACAAGCTGAAGAAGCACTTGTTTGGTGGAAAGAAACTTTTGGAGAGGATTTATATGTAGAAATTAATAGGCACGATCAAGAAGATGAAAAAAGAGTAAATGAAGTATTGATTCCGTTAGCAAAAAAGCATAATGTAAAGATTGTTGCTAGTAATAACACCTATTATATTGACAAAGAAGATGCCAATGCACACGACATTTTATTGTGTGTAAAAGACGGAGAAAAGCAAGCAACACCTATTGGGAGAGGGAGAGGGTATCGCTACGGATTGCCAAATCAGGAGTATTATTTTAAGTCTTCGGAAGAGATGAAAACAATCTTTAAAGATATTCCTGAAGCCATTGAGAATATTTCTGAAGTCATTGAAAAAATTGAATTCTACACCTTAGCAAGAAAAGTATTGCTTCCAAAATTTGATATACCTAAAGAGTTTATAGACCTTGAAGATGAAAAAGATTCAGGGAATCGGGGAGAGAATGCGTATTTAAAACACCTCACTTTTGAAGGGGCTAAAAAACGGTATCCAGACCTTACAGATGAGGTTAAGGAACGTCTAGATTTTGAATTAGAAGTAATTGCTAACACAGGCTACCCTGGCTATTTTTTAATTGTACAGGATTTTATTGCTGAAGCTCGGAAAATGGATGTTTCGGTAGGCCCAGGAAGAGGTTCTGCTGCAGGTTCGGTGGTTGCTTATTGTCTTTGGATCACCAATATTGACCCCATTAAGTACAACTTGCTTTTTGAGCGGTTTTTAAATCCGGAGCGTGTAAGTATGCCTGATATTGATATTGATTTTGACGATGTGGGAAGAGGAAAAGTGCTAGATTATGTGATTGATAAATACGGAAGTAATCAAGTAGCACAGATTATCACTTACGGTACCATGGCAGCAAAATCATCGATTCGAGATACTGCAAGAGTATTGGATTTACCGTTGAATAGTGCCGATAGAATTGCGAAGTTAATTCCGAATATGACCAAACTAAAAAAGATTTTTGGTTATAGTGATGCTGAAATCAGAAAAAAATTCAGAAGTGATGAGGTGCCAAGTGTAAATGAATTGTTAAATCTTTCTGAAGGAGATGATTTAGAAGCACAAACCATTAATCAAGCAAGAATTTTGGAAGGTTCGGTTCGTAATGTCGGGACTCATGCCTGTGGGGTGATTATTACTCCAGACGACATTACAAATTTTGTACCTGTAGCTACTGCGAAAGATTCAGACATGTATGTTACCCAATTTGATAACTCTGTGGTGGAAGACGCAGGACTATTAAAAATGGATTTTCTGGGATTAAAAACGTTGACTTTAATTAAGGATACAGTTAAGTTGGTCAAGGTGAAACATGATGTTGATTTGGATCCAGATACATTTCCGTTAGATGATGAAAAGACCTTCGAATTATTTCAGAAAGGAGAAACCGTAGGGATTTTTCAATATGAATCTGCAGGAATGCAAAAATACTTAAAAGACCTTAAACCCACCGTTTTTGATGATTTAATTGCGATGAATGCTTTGTATCGTCCAGGCCCAATTGAATACATTCCGAGTTTTGTATTACGAAAAAACGGACAAGAAGAAATAGTGTATGATCTTCCTGCAATGGAAGAGTATTTGAAGGAAACCTACGGTATTACAGTGTATCAAGAGCAGGTGATGTTGCTTTCTCAAAAGTTAGCAGATTTCACAAAAGGGGAAGCAGATGTGCTACGTAAAGCAATGGGTAAAAAACAAATTGCGGTGCTTGATAAAATGAAGCCCAAGTTTTTAGAACAGGCAATAAAAAAAGGTCATGACGAAGAGAAATTAGAAAAAATTTGGAAAGATTGGGAAGCATTTGCCAGTTATGCTTTTAATAAATCTCACTCTACTTGTTATGCTTGGATAGCTTATCAAACAGCCTATTTAAAAGCGCATTATCCGGCCGAATATATGGCGGCGGTACTGTCTAATAATATGAGAGATATCAAGCAGGTGAGTTTCTTTATGGAAGAATGTAAGCGAATGGGCTTAGAAGTATTGGGTCCTGATGTAAATGAGTCGTACTTTAAATTTACGGTAAATGATGAAGGAGCAATTCGTTTTGGGATGGGTGCTATAAAAGGAGTAGGAGGTAATGCGGTAGCAACTATTGTGGACACCAGAAAAGACGGAAAATACAAATCAGTATTCGATTTAGCCAAACGAATTGACTTACGAGCAGCCAATAAAAAAGCTTTTGAAGGACTTGCCTTGGCAGGTGGGTTTGATGGTTTTAACGCTCATAGAGCCCAATATTTACATCCCGATGAAAAAGGGGTTTTATTCATTGAAAAAGTGATGCGATATGCTGCTAGATTTCAGGAGACACAAAACTCATCTCAGGTAAGTATGTTTGGCGATACGAGCGAGGTGCAAATACCAGAACCAGAAGTGCCGCCTTGTGAAGAATGGGGGGCAATGAAAAAGTTAAAACAAGAAAAAGAAGTGGTTGGTATTTATATTTCTGGGCATCCCTTAGACGATTTTAAAACAGAAATTACAAGGTTTTGTAATTGTAAAGCTTCGGATTTTAGCGACTTAGAAAAATTTGTGAATAGAGAGTTGTGTTTTGGAGGTATTGTAGGTGATGTTCAGCATTTAGAATCTAAAAAAGGAAAAGGTTGGGCGCGATTTATCATTGAAGATTTTGATGATAGTTATGAGTTTAGAATTTTTGGAGAGGATTATTTAAAGTTTCGACATTTCTTAGTCCCCAATTCTTTCATTTATATGCGTGTTTTTATAAAAGAAGGTTGGGTGAATCGGGATACTCAGAAAAAAGGAGATCCTAGAATACAATACAATAGCATGCAAATGTTGCATGATGTGATGGAAAGTCAGACGAAAAAATTGACGATTCAAATTCCTATAGAAGAAGTAAGTGAAGAAAAAATCAATTATTTAAAGGAGATAGTAAAATTACATAAAGGAGATAAACATTTGCAATTTGTTATATATGAAGTAGAAAACAAGGTAAAACTTACCATGCCAAGCCGAAAACATAAAGTGAATATTTCTAATGAATTATTAGAGGAATTAGAAAAAGAACAGGTTCGTTTTAAGTTGAATTAATGGAAAGAATCCATAAGGTTTTATGATACTAGAATTGAATAAACTAATAATAAGAGTGTAAGTTTTAGGTTTTTTATTGACTACATTTGCAGAACATTAAAATAATAATATTATGGCATTAGAAATAACAGATAAAACGTTTGAAGAAGTTGTTTTAAAAAGCGACAAACCAGTTTTAGTAGACTTTTGGGCTGCTTGGTGTGGACCTTGTAGAATGGTTGGGCCTATCATTGAAGAGTTAAGCAATGATTATGAAGGTAAAGCTATTGTTGGAAAAGTTGATGTAGATGCAAATCAAGAATTTGCTGCTAAATTTGGAGTAAGAAATATACCAACAGTTTTAGTATTTCAAAATGGTGAAGTAGTAGGCAGACAAGTAGGAGTTGCTCCTAAAAGTGTGTATGAAGAAGCGTTAAATTCTATTCTCTAAAAAATAGATAAAATTTAAGATTGTTAAAAGGTTTGTCATTTGGCAAACCTTTTTTATTTTAGAGGTTTGGATATACAAAAAGAAATAAACGAAATTTCCAGTTTTAATAATCTAGAGCTACTTGCCCACCAAGTAGTAGAAGGGTTTATTTCTGGCTTGCATAAAAGTCCGTTTCACGGGTTTTCGGCAGAATTTGCCGAACATAAAATCTACAATCAGGGAGAAAGCACCAAGCATATAGATTGGAAACTTTTTGCCAAGACCGATAAGTTGTACACCAAACGTTACGAAGAGGAGACTAATTTGCGTTGTCATCTTATTATTGACAATAGCAGTTCGATGCATTATCCTGCGTTAAAACAATTTAATATTAATTCTTTAAATAAAATTGCATTTTCAGTGTTGGCCTCCGCAGCTATTATGAATTTGTTAAAAAGACAGCGAGATGCTGTGGGACTTAGTGTTTATAGCAATGAGTATGAGTATTATTTAAATGAAAAGGGGAGCGAAAGGCATCATCAAATGTTGTTAGGAAAGCTGAATGATACTTTACTTGAAACAAGAGAAAACGTTGGTACAAAAACCTTCACTTTTTTACATGAAATAGCCGATAAAATTAAGCGGCGGTCTATGATTTTTTTGTTTACCGATATGTTTCAGAGTGATGCAGAAGCAGAACGTTTATTTGAAGCGCTTCAGCATTTAAAGTATAATAAGCATGAAGTGATTTTGTTTCATACATTCGATAAAGAAAAGGAAATTGAATTTAATTTCTCGAACCGTCCCAAACGGTTTGTGGATGTAGAAACAGGAGAACATATTAATTTATATGCTGAAAATATAAAAGAAAACTATAAAACTGCGGTGTCATCGTACTTTTCAGAATTAAAAATACGCTGCGGACAGTATCGTATAAAGTATGTTCCAGTAGATGTTAATGGAGATTTCAATACCATTTTAACCACCTATCTAGTAGAACGTCAAAAGTTTGTCTAGCAAATAAAATATTCCTTATTTTTTTATTAAAAATAGTTTGTCATAATGAATAGGAGGTGTATATTTGCCCTCGCTATAAAGCAATAAGTATTATTGTAAGCACGGTCTGGTAGTTCAGTTGGTTAGAATACCTGCCTGTCACGCAGGGGGTCGCGAGTTCGAGTCTCGTCCAGACCGCAATTAAAATGTTGTGTTGAGCCTAGTAAAATAGGCTAGTGTC
>JAUVAS010000115.1 GCA_030591585.1 Flavobacterium sp.
CAAAATACTTACTTGATCAGGCACTAACCATAACGGAAAATTTCCACCTGTATGTTCTAGTAAAATAGCAACAAATCGTTCCATACTTCCAAAAGGAGCGCGATGAATCATAATAGGACGGTGCATTTCGTTATCACTGCCTTTGTATTCTAATTCAAATCGCTCAGGGAGGTTGTAATCCACCTGTATGGTGCCTAATTGCCAACTTCTGCCTAAAGCATCTTTGACCATAAAATCTAACTTAGGACCATAAAAAGCAGCTTCGCCAGTTTCAATGGTATAATTTAAACCTTTGTCTTTTGTTGCGTTTAAAATTGCTTGTTCTGCTTTGTCCCAATTTTCATCGCTACCAATATATTTTTCAGGTTTTTCAGGATCTCTTAAAGAAACTTGTGCAGTAAAGTCTTCAAAGCCTAATGATTTAAAAACATAATTCACCAGATCAATTACTTTTTTAAACTCTTCATCCAATTGATCTGGAGTGCAGAAAATATGAGCATCATCTTGTGTAAATCCACGAACTCTCATTAATCCGTTCAATTCACCACTTTGTTCGTATCTATAAACGGTACCAAATTCAGCAAAACGTTTTGGAAGATCTTTATAAGACCAAGGTTTTGAATTGTATATTTCACAATGGTGAGGGCAATTCATCGGTTTTAATAAAAACTCTTCCCCTTCATTTGGTGTTTTGATGGGTTGAAAACTATCTTCTCCATATTTCTCATAATGACCAGAAGTTACATAAAGGTCCTTGTGTCCAATATGTGGGGTAATAACCATTTCGTACCCTGCTTTTTTCTGTGCTTTCTTTAAAAAGTTTTCTAATCTTTCACGTAGCGCAGCACCTTTAGGTAACCATAAGGGTAAGCCTTGTCCCACTTTTTTTGAAAATGTAAAAAGCTCTAATTCTTTACCTAGTTTCCTATGATCTCTCTTTTTAGCTTCTTCCAGTAATTCTAAATATTCTTTTAATTCTTTCTGCTTCGGAAAACTAATGCCGTAAATACGAGTAAGTTGTGTATTATTCTCATCACCTCTCCAGTACGCGCCAGCAATACTCATTAATTTAATTGCTTTAACAATTCCTGTATTAGGAATGTGTCCACCTCTGCATAAATCTGTAAACGAATCGTGATCGCAGAAAGTTATGGTGCCGTCTTCAAGGTTTTCAATGAGTTCTACTTTGTATTGATTTCCTTGTTTTTTATAAAAATCTAAGGCGTCGATTTTAGAGGATTCTCTTAAAGTAAATTCGTGTTTTCCTCTTGCTATTTCGAGCATTTTATCTTCAATAGATTTTAAATCTTTTTCTGAAATAGAATTTTCTCCAAAATCTACATCGTAATAAAATCCATTTTCTATAGCAGGTCCAATAGTAAGTTTTATTCCAGAAAATACTTCTTCCAATGCTTGTGCCATAATATGAGCCGTTGAATGCCAGAATGCTTTTTTTCCATTGTCATCTCTCCATGTAAATAATACCAAGCTGCCGTCTTCTTTTAATGGTGTAGAAGTTTCAATTGTTACGTCATTAAACGATGCTGAAATTACATTCCTAGCAAATCCTTCACTAATGCTTTTAGCAACTCCCATTGGAGTGATACTTGCATCAAATTGCTTTACACTTCCGTCTGGTAAAGTTATGGCTATCATACTCAAAAATTTTAAGTTGCAAAGATACTACGAGTTTACATGGTTTACAATAGCAATGTAGGTTATTATAAGCTTATTAAAATGTTGCGACATATTAGTGTATCTATATAATAGCAATAGGCTAGAGATTCCTATGTGTTTAGGTTTTCGTTTAAATGAACTTTAAGTTTAAGTTCTTTTATTACTGTTTTTAATAGAATGTATAAGTGAGTATGTTTGGGTTTTTCGGATACTATGTATTAGGTAGCTATATATTAAGGTAAATTATTATTTTTTATATAAAATATAGCGCTTCAGTAGGTTGCTTAAAAAGGGGTAAAAAACTTGATAAAAAAACACAAAATAGTTTGTTAAATATAAAAAGGAAATTATATTTGC
Source organism: Flavobacterium sp. (assembly GCA_030591585.1). Taxonomy (GTDB): domain Bacteria; phylum Bacteroidota; class Bacteroidia; order Flavobacteriales; family Flavobacteriaceae; genus Marifrigoribacter. The sequence goes on from JAUVAS010000115.1 coordinate 2,035, forward strand.
ACCCGCTTAACGAGGGATGTTTTTTGAGGTATGTAGATGAGTTAAGTTCGTTCTTTTATTTTTTTTAATTATTTTCGAGGAAATAGTTGTGGGGGTAAAATTTAGTTATATATTTGCACCCGCTTAGGGAAAAATAAGCGACAAAAA
>JAUVAS010000104.1 GCA_030591585.1 Flavobacterium sp.
CGTTTCATTTGGACAAAAATGGGCGAGATGGGTTTCTTCGGTTTAAATTCTCCTGAAGAATATGGAGGTTTAAATCTTGATTTGTTTTATACGGTTATCTTTTTGGAAGAACTTCAGAAAATAAATTCTGCTGGTTTTGCAGCTAATATGTGGGCGCATGCTTACTTAGCGATGACACACCTTAATAAAGAGGGAAGTCACGAAATAAAAGAGAAATATTTAGCACCTAGTATAACAGGTGAAAAAATAGGTTGTTTATGTATCACTGAACCTTTTGGAGGGTCTGATGTTTCTGGAATGAGAACCACTGCTGTAAAAAAAGGAGATACTTATGTTTTAAACGGGTCAAAAACTTTTATTACCAATGGGATTTATAGTGATTATTTAGTAGTAGCTGCGAAGACTTCACCTGAAAAAGGAGGGAAGGGCATTAGTATTTTTGTGATGGATAGAGATACTCCGGGAATATCTTCAACCAAGTTAGATAAATTGGGTTGGAGAGCAAGTGACACAGCAGAAATAGCATTTGATAATGTTACAATTCCTGCAAGTAATTTAATGGGAGAAGAAAACTTAGGCTTCTCTTATATTATGCAGCATTTTGCTTTAGAGCGTTTGGTAATGGCTGTAAATGCACACGCAAGATCTGAATATGCTTTAGAATATGCTATACAATATATGAAAGAGAGAAATGCCTTTGGAAAAAGTATTTCTACATTTCAGGCACTTCGTCATAATGTTGCGCAAATGGCAAGCGAAATAGAAGTTTGTAAAACCTTTAATTATACTACCGTAAAACGATTGAATGATGGAGAGTATGTAGTAAAAGAAGCTACGATGGCAAAACTTACTGCAACAAAAATGGCAGATGATGTAATATATCAATGCCTTCAGTTGCTAGGTGGTTATGGTTATATGGAAGACTATCCAATGGCGCGATTATTGCGAGATAGCAGATTGGGACCTATTGGCGGCGGAACTTCAGAGATACTTCGAGAGATAATTGCCAAAATGATAATAGACGGCAAAGGGTATAAACCTGCTACATAAAAACTAAATCAAAACTGTTGATTAAATTGAATAAAATGATGCATAGAGGTATAAAACATTTTTTTTGCTTATTACTAGTAACATTATCTATAAATGCCTTTTCTCAGACAGAGTTAAAAAGTAAAGTAGTCAATTTTATGACTTATGAACCTTTGGAGAATGCAAGTATCTATATTGAAAACTCAACAATTGGTTCTGTGAGTAATATAGATGGTAAATTTGTTTTATCTGTACCGAAAGGATTAGTAAATGATACTCTCGTAATATCATCTATAGGTTTTAAAAGCTTTAGAATTCTTGTAAATGATTTTGTAAATGATGAAGATGTTTTTCTTGAAGAAGATATAGCATCATTAGATGAAATTTTAATTATTGCCGAAACAAGACCAAAAACAGGAAATGATGTTGTTTTAAGGGCTATTGAAAAACTTCCCGAAAATTTACCTGAGCAACCATTTTTACAAAAGGGCTTTTTAAGGCATAAAGAGTTTAATAGGAGAGAATACAAATGGCTTATTGAAAGCGCAATTACATTATATGATTCTAGTTATGCTTCTGGTGCAAGTGACAATTTAAAAATTAATGTAGACGAAAATAGGAAGAGCTATGATTTACGGAATGTAGATAGTTTGTTTGTGTATTCGTCATACTTAAGAAGCACAGTTAAAAACTTTACGATGAAGTCAAAACAACTTCGTAGAGATACCATAGAAACAAGCAAACTTGTAGAAGCCATTAAATGGAATGACGAACGTGTTAATGGTCTGGATTTCCTCTTTAAAGGAAAACTTAATTTGATTAGAAACTCTAATATGTCTAATGGGTTGTTTGGGGATAATATTCTTGAAAACCATCAATTTAAAATAGATACTATTTTAGTAGATAATGGCAGAAAAATATATAAAATAGAAATTAAAAAAGGACTGGATTTTGTTGGGTTAAATACTAAAGGAATCTATAATGAAGGATTTGAATCTAAAGGATGGTTATACATATATTGGGATACATTTGCTATTAAGAAAATTGAATACGATTTGATAGCAGCTTCAGATAAACAAAAAACAAGAAGCAAAAGTTTGTTAGGAACACTTAATAACCACAAGTTGATTATTTCATATATGGAATATCAAGGTAAAATGTATCCAAACTACTATTATTATGAGACTCCAAAACTTGTTAATTTAGGAGATAGGTCTTCAGATAAATTGTATACAACCGAAGAGGAAAACAAAAAACGAAAAGAGGAGCAATTTTACTACACCGTACAGGAAATTCTTTTTACTGAAATAATTCAAGACCCTGAAGTGATTTCCGAAGCACTACAAAACACATGGTCTGATGATATATTTTTGCAACGATCTTATAATAAAGAGTTCTGGGAAAATTATAATATTTTGTTAGAAAGTGAAGAAGAAGAAAAACTTGTTCAGGATTTGACAAAACGAGCGACGCTATTCAAAGAGTGATGTTGTTATTGTATTGAATATTATTTTTTGCAAAAAAATTCACAACTCACAACTTATAACTCATAATTAGTTATATCTTTGCCGACCTAAAAGAGAGGAGGTTAAGAGACTATGTTAATAATACCAATTAAAGAAGGAGAAAATATAGATAGAGCACTGAAACGTTTTAAACGTAAGTTTGATCGTACAGGAACTAAGAATCAATTACGTGAAAGAAAACAATTCACAAAGCCTTCAGTAAAAAGAAGAAAGCAGATTCAAAAAGCTCAATACATACAAAATCTTAGAGATCAGGAAGAAATTTAGTTTTTCTGATTGATTTAGAATATAAAGTCCGATGAAATTTAGTATTTTTACTATTCATCGGACTTTTTTTATGCCTTTTACTTCCTTTATATCCTATCTAGAATTAGAGAAAAATTATTCTCGGCATACCATTATTGCTTATAAAAAAGATTTAGAAAGTTTTTTTGAATTTGTTTCAGAAGAGTATGGGTATTCTAATATAGTGTCCGTTAATTATTCCGTTATTAGGAGTTGGATTGTGAAATTAGTGGATTCGGGTATTTCGAATACAACTGTCAACCGAAAAATTTCTTCACTAAGAACCTATTATAAGTTTCTTTTAAAGATTGGAGATATAGATGTGAGTCCGTTAGCAAAACATAAATCCTTAAAAACATCTAAGAAGTTACAAGTTCCTTTTTCAGAAAAAGAAATAGAAAATGTTTTAGACCTATTAAAAGAAGCGAATGATTTTAATGGAGTTAGAAATAAGTTAATAGTAGAGTTGTTTTATTCTACAGGAATGCGAAGAACCGAGCTAGTAAATTTAAAATTAAATGATGTTTCTCTTTCTCAAAAAACGATAAAGGTTTTAGGAAAAAGAAATAAAGAAAGAATTATACCCTTATTACCTTCGGTTTTAGAATCAATAAAAGAGTACCTGACCTTTAGAGAAAAACTAGAAATAATAAAAGAGGCTAGTTTTCTTTTCTTAACGTTAAAAGGAGTTAAAATATATGAAACTCTTGTTTACAGGATTATAAATTCTTATTTTAGTACTGCGTCTGAAAAGGTAAAAAAGAGTCCTCATATATTACGACATTCTTTTGCGACTCATCTTTTAAATGAAGGCGCAGATTTAAAAGCAGTGAAAGAGCTTTTGGGTCATTCGAGTTTGGCGTCAACACAAGTTTATACTCATAATAGTATAGCAAAATTAAAACAAGTGTATCAGAATTCACATCCTAGAAATTCAAAATAATTAGTAATTAAAAAATAAAGAATATGAAAGTAAACGTGCAAGCTCCAAATTTTATAGCAGATTCTAAACTTATTGAGTTTATAACAAACAGGCTTTTGAAACTAGAATTATTTCATGACCAGATTATTTTCGCAGACGTTTTTTTGAAGGTTCAAAAGACCAGTGAAAAGGAAAATAAGGTAGTTGAAATGTTAATTAGTGTTCCAGGAGATAAGATAATCGTAAAAAAAGAAACAAGAACATTTGAAGAAGGTGCGGATGAATGCGTGAAAGCGCTAGAAAGACAATTAAAAAAGAGAAAAGAAAAGCAAAGAGCATTTTCTTAAGAATATTTATTAAAAAAAGTTTTTTAGAAATAATAATTTATTTACATTTGCAGTCCGTTAGAAATAGCGGGCTTTTTTTTGCGAAAAAGTAAGCCGAAAGCCGATGTAGCTCAGCTGGCTAGAGCAGCTGATTTGTAATCAGCAGGTCGTGGGTTCGAGTCCCTCCATCGGCTCTTTGAAAATTTGAAAATTAATTGTTGGGATAATATCAAAACAGTTAGTTTCAAAAAGTTCTTTAAAATAGATATTAAAGTTAGGGGAGATACTCAAGCGGCCAACGAGGGCAGACTGTAAATCTGCTGACTACGTCTTCGCAGGTTCGAATCCTGCTCTCCCCACATTGGTTTTTGACTTATGTGAGGAAACCCAAAGAATATCTAAGTATTGAAATGTTTTCTGAATTTTATTTCAGAATTAAAAGCGGGAGTAGCTCAGTTGGTAGAGCGTCAGCCTTCCAAGCTGAATGTCGCCAGTTCGAACCTGGTCTCCCGCTCTAATTTAAAAACAAAGAAGTAAATTCTGTATTATAGAATTTGTTACTATGTTTTAGGGTAGTAGGGTGAGAAGTTTATACTGAGCGTAGTCGAAGTGAACTTGGTCTCCCGCTCTAATTAATTCCTGTGAAGACAGGAACTCTTCCTAGTATATATATTAAGGAGAAAGTAAATAAACACTTTACGCCGGTGTAGCTCAGGGGTAGAGCGTTTCCTTGGTAAGGAAGAGGTCTTGGGTTCAA
>JAUVAS010000080.1 GCA_030591585.1 Flavobacterium sp.
GGAGCGGGATGGGATGGTACTTATAATGGCAATCCATTACCATCGAGTGATTATTGGTTTAAAGTTGAGTATAAAGAAAACAATACACAAAAAGAATTTAAAGGGCATTTTACCCTGAAAAGATAGAAAAATTATGATAATTAAAAAAGCCTACATTATCCTTTTATTAATGCTTTCTCAGATAGCATATTCACAAGATGGAATCCCTTTATATTCGGATTATTTTGCTGACAATCTTTATTTATTACACCCATCTATGGCTGGAGCAGCCTCTCATAACCAAGTGCGTTTAACCGCACGTAAACAGTGGTTTGATCAAGAGGATGCGCCTAACCTTCAGACCTTAAATTTTAATACAAGGTTAGGGGAAAGTTCAGCAATTGGTGTTATATTTTTTAATGATAAAAATGGATATCACTCGCAAACAGGGGGCTATATCACCTATGCACATCATCTTATGTTTTCTAGAAGTGATGTAGATCTAAATCAACTATCTTTTGGAATTAGTTTTGGACTGATACAATCAAGGTTAGATGAAACACAGTTTGATCCAGAAGATTTTGATCCTATTATTGCTGGGATTCTTCAGAGTTCTTCTTATTTTAATATAGATGCTGGAGTATCTTATAATTTTTTAAATTTTTCAAGTCATTTTACTATTAAAAATATAATTTTTCAAAATAGAAAAATTAATGATGAAGGGTTTGAACCGAATAATCAACGAAAGTATTTAATTTCAGCAGCCTATGCTATTGGTCAGTATGGAGCAACTTGGGTATATGAACCTTCATTTTTGTTTCAGTTTTCTGAAAGAACAGGAGAGCAGGCTATTGACGTTAATTTCAAGTCATACCGAAAAATGGATTTTGGTAGATTATGGGGAGGATTATCATATCGAAGAAGTTTTGATGGAGCAGAGTATTTAAATGGGGATGAAATTAAAGGCCAAAAACTTCAATATATTACGCCAGTATTAGGAATAAACTTTAATAAATTTATGTTTGCTTACACTTATTCTTATCAAGTTGGGAATGTTAAATTTCAAAGTGGCGGACTCCATCAAATAACGTTGGGGTATAATTTCTTAGGTGGTCGTGATGAACCGTATAGCTGTAATTGCCCTGCTATTAACTAAAAAACTAAAGCCCCATCTAATATAGAATGGGGCTTCTTTTTAGATATTAATTCCAAGTGTAATTCTTTTTTTTAGCTTGTTTTTTTATAGCTTTAATCATGGCACTTTCTAGGGTCTTGGAATTTTCTTTTTCAGTAGTTGTAATAAATTCTCTGCGTTTTTTATTTAAAGTTTTTATTTCATTTTGAATATGTTTACGTTCTTTTCGTTGTAGTTCAACATAAGCCTTTAATTCTTCAGTAGATTTATCTTTTAAATTATCTGGTAGATCTTCTTTTTTAATTTCATCATAACTAAAATCTTCAATCTCTTCTTCAGCATCTACCAAATCCCAAGAGCTGTTTTTATATAAATGACTTCCTTTAGTTATAGTTCTACTTACTGCATTTGCTTTACTGTAACCAGCTGCATTACTATCTTGATTTGTTTGTCTGGTCATTTTATTTCTTCCGTCTTGACCATAATAAACATACGTTTTATTTAATTTTATATTTAGTTGTAAAATTACATCATCGTATGGAGAGGCAATATGTACCGTTTGTTGGTTGTGATTAATAGACATATAATCACCATAGGTTAGTTGAGCTCCTTCTTTCCAATTAGAGGAAACACCTTGGTTGTAATCCCCACAATAAATTGTATTTACAACAACCCCTTTTTCTTTTGCATTTAGGCTAGCGTCTCTATAATTTATTTTTCCTTGAGTGAAGGGTTCGTTTCCCGCAATAAAAATCATTTTTAAATCATTAGCATTGTTTCCCCAATCTAAGTTTTCTAATGAAGACTGAATTACAGTCCCACAATATTCACTTCCACCATTGGTTGTTAAAGAGAAAAGCTCTTTAGAAACATCGTCTAAATCGTCTGTGAAGGCTAAAATTTTTCTAATGTAACCGTTGTAAGAACTAAGATTGTCGTTTCCGTATTCGTACAGCGCAATTTGTAGGTTGGGTCTTTGACTTTTACATTTTGCATAAGATAATTCGTTTACAATTTCCCAAAGTTGTGCTTTGGCTTGGTCTATTAAACCGTCCATGCTATTGCTGGTGTCCAATAATAACGCTACTCTTATGTAGTGTTTTTCCACGGGATTAATGTTTTCTAGAGATTCATTTATCGCCAAATCATTCTTTACTTCTGCTTTACAAGAAATTGCTAAAATAATCGCGAATACTAAGGTCATTAATTTTACTGTTTTCATAATTTGTTTATTTTTAAATTCAACGTAAACTTAAGCCCAACTTTTTTTAAGAAAAAACTAGAATGAGCCAACAAGCATTTTGGATTAGGGAACGCATATATTGTTTTAGGGAAGTATCTTTAATTTGATTAAAAAGAGTAAAATCCAAGGAAATTAAAATTCTATGATTTTAATAACCAAATTAAAGTATGTAAGTTTACCCTAGATTTAATAATATGAAGTTATTACTAACATTTTTGGCTATTTTTTTTACGACTGTTTTTGTGACGATTCAAGCGCAAGAGACAAAAACAAATACAGCGACTTCTTTTACATTGAAAGGTGAAGTTAGAGACTCTCAAACAGACAAACCTGTTTCTAAAGTTAATATTGAAATTAATGGAGGGGAATATACCACGTCAAATAATGCAGGTGAATTCTCGGTTTCTGCCAGAATTGGAGATGAGATTATTATAAAAAGCGATAATTTTAAAACGGTTTATTATACCATTAAAGATAAGCGAAGAATTATTGTAATGGTTGAAGAAGTTAAGAAAATCCCACCTATTCGAAAAACTAGAAATAATTTTAAAAGTGAACAAAAATTATTTACTGTTTATATAGATTCTGCAAAATATTTCCTTAAAAAGGATGCAAAAAAAAGTATTGAATATGTGACCAAGGCATTAGAGTCTGTGAGTTTTAATAAAGCAACAAATCAAGAAAACACTATAGCTTTTAAAACTTTAGGAGATATTAATTTATATTGGAAACAATATGATTTGGCAGTAGATAATTACAAAAGAAGCATTACCTCTCATACTTCTAAAAACACTGAAGGATCCTTAAATTTACAAATTAAACTATCGTTGGCATATAAATTAAATGGGAACTATCAAGAGAGTATTTCTTCTTATAAAGAGTTGTTAAACAATGGACTTTCTAATTATCAGCAAGTAGAAGTATATGAGGGTTTAGGAGATACTTATAAAAAAATTAATAATCCATTAAAAAGTGTTTTTTACTATCAAAAAGGGCTTGACATAGCTGTTAGTCATAAGATTCTTCCTAAAATAACAGATCTGAATTCTAAAATTGCGGAAGTATATGCTCAAAGTGGAGATCTTGAAGAAGCTAGTAATTATTATAGTAATTCACTTTCTTTAGCCGAAAATGAAAATAAAAAAAGAGCAGTTACCGAAAAAAATAAAGTAGCTGATTTTTACAATCAATCTCGAGATTTTGAAAAAGAGATACAGCTTAGAGAGGAAACATTAAAAGAATTAGAATCTATGGATGATTATGATTCAATAGGTTCAGATTTTACAAGTCCACTTACACCACAACGACAAAACTATAAAATTGCAAATGCTTTTGCATCTCAAGGTAAATCTAAAGAAGCGATACCTTTTCTGAAAAAGAGTATAGAAGAGGCTGATAAAAAATCTGATTTAGTTGTTGAAAAAGATGCTACTAGAAAACTTTCAGAAATTTATAAAGACCTTGGAGAATATGATAAAGCTGCAGAGAGTTATCAAAACTATGTAGAATTAGTAGATGAATTATACATAGTGAAAGAGCAAGAGATTTCGCAAGCAGCAAGATTTAGAAGAGAAATTGCTTTTAAACAAAACCGAATTGCAAGCCTTGAAAGTGATCGTTTATTAAATGAAAGCAGGTACAAACTTGCTTTTGAAAACAAAGAATTAACTCAAAAAAACATTCGAGTACAACGCTGGGTAATCGGATCGTTAATTGTAATTGCATTCTTATTATTTATTGCAGCTTACATCCAGTTTAAAAGTGTAAAGCAACAGAAATACGCTAATAATTTACTGGCTTTAAAATCGTTACGAACACAGATGAATCCTCATTTTATCTTTAATGCATTAAACTCGGTTAATAGTTTTATAGCTAGTAATGACGAGCGAGCAGCTAATAAATATTTGAGTGAGTTTTCACAACTAATGCGGTCGGTATTAGAGAATAGCGAAGAGGATTTTATACCCTTGGAAAAAGAGATTGAACTGTTAGAATTATACGTAAAGTTAGAACATTTTAGGTTTAAAGATAAATTTGAATATGCTATTACAATTGATGAAGATCTAAAAATAGATGAGTTTGTGATACCGCCTATGTTATTACAGCCTTATGTTGAAAATGCAGTTTGGCACGGATTGAGATATAAAAAAGAGCAAGGAAATTTAGAAATTAATTTTAAACAATTAAATACTGAAAAAATACAGATAACCATTACAGATGATGGGATTGGAAGAAAAAAATCTAAAGAATTAAAAACAGATAATCAGAAAAAACAAAACTCTAAAGGAATGGGTAACATTCAAAAAAGAGTCGCCATTTTAAATGAAATGTATAAAGATATAGTAGATGTAATTATTGATGATGTAAGTCAAGATGAGAATGAAATTGGGACAAAAGTAGTATTGGTTTTAAGGAAGGATTAAATTTTAAGATTGGAGTTTGAGTGCGTGACGGAGGAAGGTGTGTCGAAAACGTAGAAAAGAAGAGAAAATTTAGTAAGAATTAGTGAAATTAGTGTCTAGAAAAAAAGATATGGAATTAAAAGCAATCATAGTTGAAGATGAAAAGACAAGTAGGGATATTTTAAAAAATTACCTTGCTAAGTATTGTTCAAAAGTCAATTTAGTTGGTGAAGCTGAAAATGTTGAGGAAGCCTTGGTATTAATACGTAATAACGAGTTAGATTTAGTTTTTCTTGATGTAGAAATGCCTTATGGGAATGCATTCGATTTATTAGATAAAGTAGGTGACAGACAGTTTGAAACCGTTTTTGTAACCGCATATAATCAATATGCTTTAGATGCCTTAAACGCACACGCTTCTTATTATTTATTAAAACCAATTTCCATAGATAAACTTATTGAAGCCGTTGATTATGTTTCTGAAATTAAAGAAAAAGAGAACAATCTTCAGCAATCTGTTTTAAAACCCGTGAACAAACAAGTACATGGAAAAATTACAATTCCGCTACAACAAGGTTTTGAGGTTCTAGAAATAAAAGATATTCTCTATTGCCAAGCAGATGATAATTATACCAATATTTTTTTAAAAGATACCAAAAAGCTAGTAAGTAAAACGCTAAAATATTTTGAAGAAATTCTTACTGAAAACGGCTTTGCTCGAGTACACAAATCTTATTTGGTTAATGTAAACGCCATTGTAGAATATAGAAAAGGAAAAGGAGGCAGTGTTGTTTTGTCTAGCGGAAAACAAATTATGGTAAGCCCTTCACGTAAAAAAGAATTGTTGGCGTTTTTTAGATAATTAAAACAATTTCTTTTCCACAGAAATATTATTAGCAAACTCATATAAAAGTTGCTCTAATATTTTAGTTTCTGAATTAGTATAGAACTGTAACAATGGTTTTTCCTTACTGTTAGATGCTAAATGATGATTTTGTAATACGCGTTTAGTTTGTCTTGCAACAGCCTCTCCAGAATCAATAATACAAACATCTTTAGGGAGTAGTTTTTTTAACTGCGGAATAAGATAAGGATAATGACTGCATCCTAAAACCAAGTGATCTATGTTAGCCTTTATCATAGGTTTAAGATGTTTTTTTAAAAGTAATGTAGTTTCTTCACTATTTATTTCCCCCGCTTCAATTAAGGATACTAATCCTTCACCAATTACTTCGGTTATAGTAATATCATTAGTAATTTCATTAGAGGAAGAAGAAAACAAATTGCTGTTTAAAGTGCCTTTGGTAGCCAGAATACCTATGTTTTTAGATTGGGTTTTTAGAGCGGCTGGTTTTATGGCAGGTTCGATTCCTATAAATGGGACATTAAACTTTTTTCGTAAAACAGAAATGGCATTTGTGGTCGCAGTATTGCAAGCCACCACAATTAATTTACAGTCCATTTCTAATAATAATTCAGTATTTTTTATACTTAATGAAATAATCTCCTCTACAGATTTATAGCCGTAAGGAGCATTGATACTATCTGCTAAATAAATAGTATTCTCAAAGGGGAGTAGTGTGTGAATCTTTTTCCAAATAGAGACTCCACCAACTCCAGAATCAAAAACACCTATGGGATTATTCATACCTATAAATATAAAAAAAAACTGCTCACCAAATAGGAGAGCAGTTTTAAAATATTTTAATTTAATTAGAAATTATATTCCTAATTCTTTTTTAACTTCAACAATAAGGTCTTTCCCATCAGCAAGTAGTAACCCATTCGAGTCTAAAATATATTGAAAACCTTGAGCTCTTCCTACTTTTTTGACAGCAGCACGAGCTTTATCTAAAATAGGAGCATATAAAGTTTCTTGTTTTTTCTGAAGATCTTCCATTGCACCTTGTCTATAGGCGTTGATGTTGGCTTGCATTCCCTGTACCTCTTCAGCACGTTTTCCGTTTTCTTCAGCAGTTTTACTTTCCGCTTCAACTTCGTATTGTTTAATTTTTGTTTCAAACTCTTTTACCAAAGTTCTAATCTCGGTATCGTATGTTCTTTGAAGTTTTTCTAGTTGACTTTGAGCTGCTTTCATTTCTGGCATAGCTTCAACAAGAGCCTGGGTGTCTATATGTGCAATTTTAGTTTGTGCGTTTGCAAAATTTGTAACTCCTAAAAAAATTACTGTTGCTAGGAATAATGATTTGATTTTTTTCATTGTATTGGTTTTGTGTTATTAATTATTATAGTTATTTTTCTTTAGTTCCTTCATTGTTATTTCCATCTTCATTATTTTCGTCACCTTCATTAGATGGTGTTTCGTTATTTATATTTTCTCTTGCGTTATTAATAGAGTCTTTTCTTCTTTGTCTTTCGTCTAGTAATTTTTGTCTACGAGCTTCAAACTCTTCTTTCTTAACAGCCCTAATAGAGTCACGAACTCGTTTTCGCTCTTCCATCATTTTTTCACGTTCATCTTTTTTATCTTCTATAGCTTGTTCTCTTTCTGAAATAGCGCCCTCTTCTTCTGTTGAAAGTTCTTCTTTCCTATTAACTTCTCTTTTTTCTTTTTTAGAGCTTACTTCTTTTCTTTTTGCGGACCTATTAATGCTTCGTAATACAATGTCGCTAATATCATGTCTTTTAGCAGAAAACAACATAACAATATCTGCGGATTTATCGAAAATAAAATCATATTTTTTATTTTCTGCAATTTCTTGAACAATATTGAAAACTTGATCTTGAATAGGCTGTACTAATTGTCTTTTTTGAATGTATAAGTCGCCATTTGGTCCAAATCGATCTTGTTGGTATTGCAACATTTCATCTTCCAAGACTCTAATGTCGTCTTCCCTTTCTTCAATTAACTCAGTAGTAAGTAGTACTCTTTCGGCACTTAAATTAATTTTCATTCTCTCAACTTCATTCATCTTTTTCTCAATATCATTCTTCCATCGTTGAGCTTTTCCATCAAGTTGAATAGAAGCTTCTCTATACTCAGGAACATTTTCAAGAATATATTCCATATCTATATATCCTATTCTAACTCCTCTTTGAGCATTTGCAGAAAAAGTAAAACATAAAAGAGTAAGTGTTATAAATAATAGCTTTTTTGTTTTCATAATAGTTAGTTGAGTTTTAAGAAAATATCGTGCCATAATTAAAATTGTTGTCCTATAATGAAATGAGTTTCCCAACCGTTGGATTTAGTTCCACCAAGAACGGGGTCAAATCCATAGGCGAAATCTATTCCCAATAATCCAAAGGCAGGCATAAATATACGTAATCCTACACCAGCAGACCTGTTTAATTGAAATGGATTATAATTTTTGAAATCACTGTAGGATGCTCCGCCCTCAATAAAAGTTAGTGCATATATTGATGCAAGTTGTTTTAGAGTAATTGGATATCTCATTTCTAAGGTAAATTTATTGTAGATGGGATCCCCATCTATGTCAGAAAGTGATTGATTAGGGTATCCTCTAAGTGCTATAACTTCACGACCGTCTAGACTAAAAGACCCTAGTCCATCACCACCTACATAAAATCGTTCAAAAGGAGGAATGCCTCTATTTTGATTATAGGCCCCTAAAAACCCAAATTCTGCATTGGTTTTAAAAACTAATTTACCTATTACTGTTGTGTACCAAGTGCCTTTAAATTTTAATTTGTAGTATTCTAACCATCTAAACCGTTCTTGGTCTATTTCGGCAATACGTTCCGTATCATCAATATAGTCCTCATGCCCAATAGGAGTTTCATCTAATTCTTCTCTTTCATTTGCCAGCGCTTCAAAATCTGTACTACTAAATATTGAGTAGGGTAGTGTTAATTTTGCAGTAATGCTAAATTCTGATCCAGAAGTTGGAAAAATAGGGTTAGTAGCAGTATTATTTCTACTTAAACCAATTGTATACGCAAGGTTATTAGATTCTCCATCACCAAAAGTAAATAACCCTGTGTTATAGTTTTTAAGATTGTAATGTTGGAAACTAATGGCGTTAGAAAATGTAAAAAAATCATCTGGCCATTTTAATCTTTTAGCAATACCCACAGATCCTCCAGTAATTAAAAAACGGCGATCTTTATCAATATCATTAGTTCTTGGGTCGTAGAAGTATTGTATGGTATGTGAAATAGAGGTGCTCAACTGTACAGGTTTTTTTCCTCCTAACCATGGCTCTGTTAATGATAAGCTATACGTTTGGTAAAAGCGACTCCCTTGTGCTCTAATAGAAAGTTTTTGACCATCACCCATGGGTAAAGGTTTATAAGCTTCTTTGTTGAAAATGTTTTTGAGAGAAAAATTATTAAAAGACAAACCTAATGTCCCTACAAAACCTCCACCTCCATAACCTCCTTGTAATTCGATTTGACTTGAGCCTTTTTCAACAACAGAATATTCCATATCTAATGTACCATTGTTAGGATCTACATTTTTAAAATTTGGAGATATTTGTTCTGGGTCAAAATAGCCTAATTGCCCAAGTTCTCTAATGGTTCTTACAACATTTCGTTTACTGTATTTTTGTCCTGGACGAGTTCGTATTTCTCTATAAATTACGTGGTCGTTCGTCTTATCATTACCCACAACAGTAATGTGGTCGAAATAAGCTATTTTACCTTCGTGGATTCTAATCTCAAAATCTATGGTATCATTTCTAACGGCAACTTCAACTGGATTTATTCTTGAAAAAAGATAACCATTATTTTGATATAAATTGGTAAGGTCGTTTGCCTCAGGGTCTGTAACATCTTCAATGCGCTCTTGTAATAGCACTCCGTTATATGTGTTACCTTTGCTAATTCCTAAAACCCGACGCAATTGACTGTTTGTATAAATACTATTTCCTATAAACCGAATATCTCCAAAGTAATATTTTTTGCCTTCCTCTATTTTTATGTTTAAAACAATGTTTTTTTCGTCTTTATGAATAAGAGTGTCACTTATTATACGAGCATCTCTATAACCACTAGAGGTATACTTTTTTATGATTGTACCTTTATCTTCTTCAAAAGTATTGTTAGCAAATTTTGATCTTTTCCAGAACCGAACAAAAGATTTTTTCTTTGTGTTCTTCATGGCTTTTCTCAATTTCTTATCTGTTAATGCTTCGTTACCATGAAACTCAATTGTTTTAACTTTAACACGCTCTTTTCTGTCTATAACTACCTTAAAGTGCTTTGAATATTCAATGTCTAAAGAGTCTTGATACGGAGTAGTAATGATATCAACTTGTGTATTTAAATAGCCTTCTTCTCTATATTTTCTTTTGATATAGTTTTTTGTAGTAGTAATTAAATTCTTAGTTATTTTAACCCCGCCTTTTAGATTATTATCTTTTATAATTTCTTTTTTCTTCTTCTTTTTAACGCCCTCAATGGTTACGTCTTTTATTTTAGGAAGCTCTACTATATATAACTCTAAATCAACGTGATCTTCCTTTATATTAGTAACATAAAAGGCAATATCACTAAAAAGGCTTTGTTCCCAAAGCTTTTTTGTTATTTCACTAAGTTTCTCACCCGGAATATAAATTCTGTCACCAACTTTTAAGCCTGTAAAAGCGATTACTGTTTTCTCGTTAAAACTTTGCGCACCAGTAACGATAATAGTGTCAATGGTATATTTTTTATTGCTTTGTAATTTTAAGTCTTGTGCAGAAATAGTAAAAACAGAAAATATTGTAAAAATTAGAATACAATAAACCTTTTTGTAATTATATAAAAGTGGACTATTAATTAAGCTGTTCACTGGTCTTTCCAAATCTTCGTTCTCTGTTTTGATAGTTTAATATTGCTTCAAAA
>JAUVAS010000015.1 GCA_030591585.1 Flavobacterium sp.
ACAGGGTTTGCTGCCTGTTCGATTGGATTTAGAGTTGTGTAGCTTGCCAGACTGAACGCACCAGCAGATATAGCCTGTCTATCAAGAGCCATCAGCACAAAAGCGCCGATAGTCATTGCGGTGACACCGAAAAAAATGATTATACATTTCCATATTTATACGACGAAACTCAAGAAGTAGCAAAAGCATATAATGCCGCTTGTACTCCTGACTTTTATTTATTTGATGCAGAATCAAAGCTACTTTATCGTGGACAGTTAGATAACTCTCGCCCAGGAAATAGTATTCCTGTAAACGGAAGACATTTAAGGAAAGCTTTAGACAATATTCTTAATAATAGCCCACAACGAAAAACCCAAAAACCAAGTATGGGTTGTAATATAAAATGGAAATAAAAAACACCCTTAAAAAAGGGTGCTT
This sequence comes from Flavobacterium sp., assembly GCA_030591585.1. GTDB lineage: Bacteria > Bacteroidota > Bacteroidia > Flavobacteriales > Flavobacteriaceae > Marifrigoribacter. Next base: position 421 of record JAUVAS010000015.1, read on the forward strand.
AAAATATTTTAGAATGTGCTTTGTATTATTTCACTTCCATCAACTCTACATCAAATACTAACGTAGCATTTGGAGGAATTACTCCGCCAGCACCCGCTTCACCGTAAGCTAAACTAGATGGAATTACAAAACGAGCTTTATCGCCAACGTTTAATAACATAATCCCTTCATCCCAACCTGGTATCACATTTCCTTGACCTATTGGAAAATCTATAGGAGCACCTCTTTTATATGAATCATCAAATACATTCCCGTCAGAAAACATACCTTTATAGTGTACTGAAACTGTTTGCCCTTTTTCTGGTTTTGCGCCTTCTCCTTTTTGAATAATTTTATAACGAAGTCCGCTAGCGGTTTCATCAAAACCTTCAGATAGTTTACCTAATAACTCATCTTGCTGCTTTTTTGCAGTGGTTTCTCGTTCTGCTTTTGCACCTGTAAACTGACGAAATGTTTCAACAGCATTCCATTTTTCAGCTTCTGCTCCTACTCTAATAATCGTTACTTCAATCATGGAATCACCTTGTTCTACAGAGTTTACCACATCCATTCCTTCTATTACATTTCCGAATATAGAATGTTTATTATCCAACCAAGGGGTTTCTATATGTGTTATAAAAAACTGACTCCCATTAGAGCCCGGACCAGAATTTGCCATAGACAATACACCCGGAGCATCATGACTCAAATCTGGATGAAACTCATCATCAAAGTTATACCCAGGACCTCCGGTACCTGTACCCAATGGATCTCCACCTTGCACCATAAAATCTGGAATCACCCTATGAAATTTTAAACCGTTATAATAAGGAGTACCTTGTGGACGAGCCTCATTTTCAAGGGTTCCTTCTGCTAAAGCAACAAAGTTACCCACAGTTCCTGGAGTTAATTTATAGGTTAAATTGACAAGGATTTCTCCTTTTTCTGTTTTGATTTTTGCGTAAATACCGTCTTGCATCATTTATTTTTTTTAATGAAGTGCAAAGGTACATATTCAATAAACTAATTCACAAAGAATTGGATTAGTATTAACAGAAAAGTAGTTGAGTTTTAATTTTGAATTAATTAGCTACCTCACTAAAGAATTTTATTCGATATAAACGCAGTTCTTCTTCTTCGTATTCGCCTTCAAATTCTTCCATAGCAGGTTCAATATCGGAAGTTTCGGCATCTTCTAAAAAGTAATCATGAATTTCTTCTTGCTGATCTTCATCTAGTATTTCATCTAAAGCATAATTAATATTAAGTCTTGTTCCACTATTTACAATGGCTTCCATTTCTTTTATCAAATCGTTCATTTCCATTTTCTTAGCATCTGCAATATCTGATAACGGAAGTTTTTTATCTACATTGGTAATAATATATAATTTTAAAGCACTTTTACTTCCCGTAGATTTTACGATAAAATCATCTGGACGTATTATTCCATTATCTTTTACATATTTATCTATAATTTTCACTAGTGGTTCTCCAAATTTTTCTGCCTTTCCTTCTCCTACGCCATGGACATTTGCCATTTCGGCAATAGTTATAGGGTATTTTAATGTCATATCTTCCAAAGAAGGCTCTTGAAAAATAGCAAATGGAGGGAGGTTTAATTTATCTGCCAATTTTTTTGTTTCAGCTTTAAGTAGCTTAAACAGTTTTTCATCTGCAGCATTTCCTCCTTTTTCGTTTACAATAATAGTATCATCATTCGCCGCTTTAAACGAATGATCTTCAGTCATCATAAATGAATGTGGTGTTGTTAAAAAAGCTAATCCTTTTTCTGTAATTTTTATGAGCCCGTAGGTCTCAATGTCTTTCCGAAGCATTTTAGCTACTAATAATTGCCGAAGTAATGCCATCCAGTAAGCTGCTTCTTTTCCTGTCCCTGAGCCGAAAAAATCTTTACTTTCGGTTCTATGAGATTTGATTAATGCATTTGCATGACCAATTAATACATTTACGACTTCTTTACCTTTATAGCGTTGATTGGTTTTTTCTACAACGTTTAAAATTTTCAATGCATCTTCTTTTGCTTCGTGTTTCTTTTTTGGGAAACGCATATTATCATCCAAATCTCCTCCTTCTCCTGTTTCATTATCAAATTCTTCTCCAAAATAATGAAGTATAAATTTTCTTCTGGATATTGAAGTTTCTGCATAAGCAACTACTTCTTGTAATAAAGCATGGCCAATTTCCTGTTCAGCAACAGGCTTACCGCTCATAAATTTTTCAAGTTTTTCAATATCTTTGTAGGAATAGAATGCCAAGCAAATCCCTTCACCACCGTCTCTTCCTGCACGGCCTGTTTCTTGGTAATAACTCTCAATACTTTTAGGGATATCATTATGTATCACAAACCGAACATCTGGTTTGTCTATTCCCATCCCGAAGGCTATGGTAGCCACTACCACATCAATGTCTTCCATTAAAAACATATCTTGATGTCGTACCCTTGTTTTAGAATCTAGTCCCGCATGATAAGGTACCGCTTTAATTCCATTAACCTGGAGTACTTGAGACAGTTCTTCCACCCTTTTTCTGCTTAGACAATATATGATTCCACTTTTGCCTTCATGTTGTTTTACAAACCGAATAACATCTTTATCTACATCTTTAGTTTTAGGTCGTATTTCATAATACAGATTAGGGCGATTAAAAGATGCCATAAAAGTATTAGCATCTTGAATCCCTAAATTTTTCAGAATATCTTCTTGAACTTTTGGAGTAGCAGTTGCAGTAAGCCCTATAATTGGAATATTATCTCCAATGCGTTCAATTATTTTTTTAAGATTTCGGTATTCTGGCCTAAAATCATGCCCCCATTCACTAATACAGTGTGCCTCATCTATCGCTACAAACGATATTTTAACCGATTGTAAAAATTCAACGTTTTCATCTTTAGTTAAAGATTCTGGTGCTACATATAACAACTTCGTAATTCCTGAAACAATATCACTTTTTACTTGTTTTACTTCCGTTTTATTCAGAGAAGAGTTTAAAACATGGGCTATACCTTCTTCAGAAGAATTTGCTCTAAGAGCATCCACTTGGTTTTTCATTAATGCAATTAGAGGAGAAACTACAATAGCAGTACCTTCTTCTATAAACGCAGGAAGTTGAAAACAAAGAGATTTTCCTCCTCCTGTAGGCATAATTACAAACGTATCACGTCTGTCTAAAACACTTTTAACTACCTCTTCTTGAAGCCCTTTAAATTTTGTAAATCCAAAATGCTTTTTTAATGCTTTGTAAATATCTATTTCTGCCAATATTTTTTGAATGAGATTATCTAATTTTTTGTTCTTAAAATAAAATTGTTTTAACTAACTAACAATCGTAATTTTGCAACCTTTACTAGAAATTGGTATCCTAATATTGAAGCTACAAACTATTATTTTTTTGCATCCTAAATATACTAATTTATAACATAGTTACAAATTTATAAAAGACTAAAAATTTTGAACAAAAAAGAACGGATCATTTCAGTAGCAAAAAGCACTATAAAAACCGAAGGGAATGCTATTATTAACTTAATAGATTTGGTAGATGAGGAGTTTGCTGAAGCGGTAGAATTTATTTATAATTCTAACGGAAGAGTCATCATAACAGGTATTGGGAAAAGTGCAATTATTGCTTCAAAAATTGTTGCAACGTTAAATTCTACTGGAACACCTGCAATTTTTATGCACGCAGCAGATGCCATTCATGGAGATTTAGGGACTATTCAAGAAAATGATTCTGTTATATGTATTTCAAAAAGTGGAAATACACCAGAGATTAAAGTATTAGTGCCATTAATTAAAACTAGAGGTAATAAGTTAATTGCCATTACATCAAATGGTGATTCTTTTTTAAGACAACAAGCGGATTATGTATTAAATGCATTTGTTGAAAAAGAAGCGTGTCCTAATAATCTAGCTCCAACTACAAGCACCACCGCTCAACTGGTTATAGGAGATGCTTTAGCTATGAGTTTATTAGATTTACAAGGATTTTCTAGTAAAGATTTTGCGCGTTTTCATCCAGGTGGCTCTCTCGGAAAAAAATTATATTTACGAGTAAGTGACTTAACTAAGTTAAATGAAATGCCACAAGTACACCCGGATACCGATATAAAAAATGTTATTGTTGAAATTACCGAAAAAATGCTTGGAGTAACTGCTGTTGTTAAAAATAATAGGATATTGGGAATCATCACAGATGGAGATTTGCGTAGAATGCTTTCTGAAACAGATAGTTTTAAAGGACTTACTGCAAAAGATATTATGACGGAAAATCCTAAAACAATTTCGAATAATGCCATGGCTGTTGAAGCAATTGAAATTATGGACAAGTATGGTATTACTCAATTAGTTTCTGAAGAGGATGGTATATATAAAGGCATGGTTCATATTCATAATTTAACTAACGAAGGAATTATTTAATGGCAAAACGAAAAAACCTAAATACTGAAAAAGAAATGTCTTTTCTAGATCATCTAGAAGAATTACGCTGGCATTTAATTAGATCTACACTAGCGGTTGTAATTCTTGCAACAGTAGCATTTTTAGCAAAAGGTTTTATTTTTGATGTACTTATTTTTGGACCAAAAAGTGCCGATTTTCCTACGTATAAATTATTATGTAAAGTAGCGCAAGCAATTAACTTTAAAGAAAGTTTTTGTTTTACTGAACTCCCATTTAGAATACAAAGTAGAACCATGGGCGGACAATTTTCTGCACATATATGGACATCAATTACCGCAGGTTTTATTGTAGCCTTTCCTTATATAATCTACGAATTTTGGAGCTTTTTAAGCCCGGGATTAAAAATGAAAGAGCGTAAATCTGCTAAAGGGTTTATTTTTATCTCTTCTATTTTATTTTTTATTGGAGTGCTTTTTGGGTATTATGTGGTAACCCCATTATCTATCAACTTTCTTGGGACGTATCAAGTGAGTGGTCAAGTCCATAACGACTTCGATTTAAATAGTTATATCGCTTTGGTACGAGCTTCGGTGATTGCAAGCGGACTTATTTTCGAGTTACCAATCATTATCTATATTTTAACAAAAATTGGAATTGTTACTCCCGAATATCTTCGGAAATACCGAAAATTTGCATTGGTGATTGTTTTAATTCTTTCAGCAATTATCACTCCACCAGACATAGCGAGTCAGATAATAGTATCGGTACCTATTGTTGTTTTATACGAAATAAGTATTTTTATTTCTAAGGCAGTAATTAGAAAGCAAGAAAAATTATTAAAAAAAGAACGTAACAAATCTTAAAGAATAAATTACTTTAGTCTCCGTTATTAATTATTTGAACCTTATATGAAGTTAAGAGCCGAAAATCTTATTAAAGCCTATAAAGGCAGAGAAGTTGTTAAAGGTATTTCTATTGAAGTAAATCAAGGAGAAATCGTTGGACTTTTAGGCCCAAATGGTGCTGGAAAAACAACTTCATTCTATATGATTGTAGGATTAATAAAGCCTAACGGAGGAAAAATTTACCTTGACAATCAAGAAATTACAAAATTCCCTATGTACAAACGTGCCCAACACGGTATAGGGTATTTGGCACAAGAAGCTTCCGTTTTTAGAAAACTAAGTGTAGAGGATAATATATTAAGTGTTTTACAACTAACCTCCCTTTCTAAAAAAGAACAAAAAGACAAAATGGAATCTTTGATTGAAGAATTTGGATTGGGACATATTCGAAAAAGTAGAGGAGATTTATTAAGTGGTGGCGAAAGAAGAAGAACTGAAATTGCTCGCGCATTGGCTACCGATCCCCATTTTATATTACTTGACGAACCTTTCGCTGGAGTAGATCCTGTTGCAGTAGAAGACATTCAACGAATTGTAGCCAAATTAGTAACAAAAAATATTGGCATCTTAATTACAGACCATAACGTACAAGAAACATTAGCAATTACAGACCGTACGTATTTAATGTTTGAAGGCAGTATTCTTAAACATGGAGTGCCTGAAGAATTAGCCAATGATGAAATGGTGCGTAAAGTGTATTTGGGTCAGAACTTCGAATTGAGAAAGAAGAAGTTGACTTTTGAGTAGTTTTCTCACTCCTTATTATGTCTTCTATTTTTCAACTGTAACAAAATTTCAATTACCTCGTCATACTTTCAGTAAAACAATTTTTCTATAAATTTGTTTTATTATAACTAACCCATAAAATAAAAGTACTTTGGAAGAAATACTCTCAATTTCAAACCTTACCAAAAAATATGGAGCTATTACAGCGGTTGATAATTTATCATTCACCATAGAAAAAGGAAATATTTACGGCATTTTAGGCCCTAACGGTAGTGGAAAATCTACCACCTTAGGTATTGTCCTTAATGTAGTCAACAAAACTAATGGAGAATTCCACTGGTTTAAAGGAGCCGAAACTACACACCAAGCACTTAAAAAAGTAGGAGCTATTATTGAAAGACCTAACTTTTACCCTTATATGACGGCAGCAGAAAACCTTAAATTGGTTTGTAAAATCAAAGAGGTATCTGCAAATAAAATAGATGAAAAATTAGAAATTGTTGGTTTGCTAGATAGAAAAAATAGTAAATTTAAAACTTTTTCTCTAGGAATGAAACAACGTCTTGCGATTGCCTCTTCCCTATTAAATGATCCAGAAATCTTAATATTAGATGAACCTACCAACGGATTAGACCCTCAAGGAATTCATCAAATACGAGAAATTATTAAAAAAGTTGCTTCAGAAGGAACTACCATTTTATTAGCCTCTCACCTATTAGACGAAGTGGAAAAAGTTTGTACCCACGTTGTTATTTTACAAAAAGGAAGAAGCCTCTACACTGGAAGTGTTGACAATATGAATGCTAGCCACGGATTTTTTACATTAAAAAGTGAGAATCTGGAAGTGTTATATAAAGCACTTGAATCTATTGATGTTATCAATACTATTAAAAAAGAAGGCGATGTATTGATTGCCTATATCAGTGAACCTTTAGATAGTTCAGAATTAAACAAAATGCTTTTTAACAAAGGCATTACGCTTTCCCATTTAGTACACAGAAAAGAAAGTCTTGAAGAACAATTCTTGAAAATTACCAAAAACTTAAACTAGCCAATCATGTTTCGATTACTCAATATAGAACTCCATAAACTCAAATATAATAAATCTGCTAAAGTGATTTCTTTAGTTTATTTTATACTCATCACGTTTATCGCTTTAATCGCTTCCATCGAATTTAATCTTGGAGATTTTCACTTTAGAATTGCAGATCAAGGGATTTTTAATTTCCCTTTTATTTGGCATTTTAATACCTGGATAGCAGCTATTTTAAAGTTATTCTTAGCAATTGTTATTGTATCAATGATGGCAAATGAATACAGTAACAGAACCTTAAAACAAAATTTAATTGACGGGTTAAGTAAAAAGGAATTCGTACTATCAAAATTTTTAACCGTTATAGGTTTTGCATTGATATCTACACTTTTTGTGTTTGTAGTTTCTTTAATTTTAGGTTTGATTTTCTCAGACTACAATGAATTTGGCATCATTTTTAGTGATATGGAATACCTCCTTGCCTACTTTGTTAAGCTTTTAGGATTCTTTTCTTTCTGCTTATTTTTAGGGGTTTTAGTAAAACGATCAGCCTTTGCTTTAGGATTCTTATTAATTTGGGGTATTGCTGAAGGGATTATATACGCTATCTTAAAATGGAAAATGTTTAAAGACACTGATATCGCAGAAAGCATCTCTCAATTTTTTCCGTTAGCATCAATGTCAAACCTTATAAAAGAACCTTTTTCTCGTTTAGGTGCTGTGCAGTCTGCGGCTAGCCAAATAATAGGTGAATCATTTATCAAGGATTATAGCGTGCAACCACTAACACTTCTTATTGTATTGGCTTGGACATTCCTATTCATTTATTGGTCCTATTTAATATTAAAAAAAAGAGATTTGTAAAATCTTTGTTTTGACTTAGCATCGATTTTTAAATATTTTGTATCTTGAAAAGAAAAAAACTGATGCAGAATTTAAGAACTTTTTATTGTCTTATTTTATATTTTATTCCTGCATTAATTATTGCTCAGGACATTTCATTATTCCAACAATTTAATGGTAAATATGATTATCTAGCATTTGGAAACACATTAAATATAGATGAAAACACAGGCGGAAGTGGCTCGTGTGTTATATTAACCCAAAGCAGTGCAGAGTTTCAATTACAAGCAAATCAAGAGGTAGTTGCTGCCTACTTATATTGGGCTGGAGTTGGCGAGGGAGATACAGAAGTTTTATTAAACGGAGTACCTATAACTGCCGAGCGATTATTTAATGTAAACCTAAACATTGATTTAATTTACTTTGCTGCTTTTGCAGATGTAACAACTTTAATTCAAAACACAGGAACTGGCACTTATACCTTGTCTGAACTGGATTTAACAAACCTTATTCAGCAATATTGCGACAATACTACAAACTTTGGCGGTTGGGCAATTACGATAATATATGAAGACGATAATTTACCGTTCAACCAAGTAAATATTTTTGATGGCTTAGAGATTGTGTCAGCCTTAAATCCAAACCTTACTATAGAACTAAACAACTTAAATGTTCTTGACAATGCAGGTGCTAAAATTGGATTCCTTGCTTGGGAAGGAGACGCCTCTTTGTCGGTGACAGAAACTCTTCAGATTAACGGAAATATTATTAGCAACCCTCCATTAAATCCCGAAGACAATGCCTTTAATAGCACCAATAGCTTCACAGGATCTAACCAATTATTCAATATGGACATCGACTTTTACGATATTGAGAACAATATCAGTCCTGGAGACCAGAATGTTACTATTACCTTAACATCTGGGCAGGATATGGTGTTGATTAACAACATTATTACCGTTTTAAATACAGAACTTCCAGATGCTACTATAGAAATAGACCAACCAAACGGAGACTCAGAATGTAATTATCGAAATTTTGAAATAGATTATACCGTTAACAATAGCAATAGCAGTGCAACACTTCCAAGCAATACACCCATTGCATTCTATGCAAATAACACCTTGATTGCACAAACAGAAACTACGCAAGACTTATTGATAGATGAATCTGAGAATGGAATTATTTCTGTTATAATTCCTGAAAGTATTTCAACAAATTTCATCCTAAAAGCTTCTGTAGATGATATAGGTGATGGTACAGGAATTATTAACGAACTCAATGAAGAAAATAATGAGTTTGAAATCAATTTATTTCTTATTCCTGAAATAAACGATCTGCAAAATCTAGAACAATGTGATGCAATAGGAATAAACACATTCAATTTAACCGAAGCAACTCAATACATTGACCCAGCTTACCAAATAAGCTATCATCTTACAGAAGAGGATGCTGAAGCTAATGAAACCGCGATTGAAAACCCTGAAGCATACATAAATATAAATAATCCTGAAACTATTTTTATACGAGTGGATAATGGAGGTTGTTTTATAGTGGACTCTTTTCAAATTGAAATAATTATTTGTCCATTACCCGATGCAACCATTACTATAGATAATAATTTATATGCCTGTCGAGAGCGGAATCTCATACTTGAATACACTATATATAATATTGAGGCAACAGCTATTTTACCTGCAAATACTCCCATTGCTTTGTATTTAGATGAATTACTATTCGCTCAAATGCAAACTCAAAATTCAATTGCAATTGGTGGAAGTGAAACAAACAGCATTGAATTATCACTTCCTGAAAACACGCCTAATACATTTGTCTTTAACATAATGATAGATGACAATGGTGTAGGAGTTGGAATCGTTGAAGAGCTCAATGAAACCAATAATGAATTTGAAACCAATATTGAATTCGGTTCCATCCCTCCTATTGATGAACTACCAGGTTTATTAGAATGTGATGAAGGATTCGATACCGCAACTTTCAATTTAACTGTACAAAACGATTTGATTTCAACAGATAGTAATGCTGTAATTTTATATTTCACAAATCAGGAAAATGCAATTGCAAATGTAAATGCAATAAGTACCCCAGGAAGTTATCAAAATGGTGCAGACCCACAAACTATTTATGTTCGTCTAGAAAATGAAATTTGTTTTACAACAAGTTCATTTCTTATTATGACTGAGAATTGCGAGCCTGACATTCCTGAAGGATTTTCTCCAAGTGGAGATAATATTAATGATGAATTTGAAATTAAAAATCTACTTAATATCTATTTAGACTTTGAGTTAACTATTTACACTCGTTACGGAAACTTAATTTACAAAGGACATAATGAAGATGGATTTTGGGATGGGGTTTCAAACGAAGGATTGCTTTTTAACAATGGACTTGTCCCTACTGGACTCTACTATTATGTATTAAACCTAAGAGATCCTGAGTATCTAGAACCTTTTATTGGAGATGTTTATGTTAATTATTAGTTTCAAAAAAACATTTCATCAAACAATAATTAGCTTATTAAAATGTTATATTTTTACTGAAATTATTAAAAAATAACCCCTTGAGATATTTATACGGATTAGCATTAGTTTTTAGCATTGTTTTATGGAGTTCTTGTCGGAACGATTTTGAAACTGTTTCCAGTACCGGAAATCTAGAATTTTCTCAGGATACTATATTTTTAGATACGGTATTTACAAACATCGGTTCTAGTACTAGAACTATGAAGGTTTATAATAAAAGTAGCGATGATATTACAATTCCTTCAATTCGTTTAGAACAAGGTGAAGCATCAGAATACCGATTGAATGTAGATGGGCTTGCTGGAAAATCTTTCGAAAATATTAATATTCTAGCCAAAGACAGTATTTTTATTTTTATTGAAACTACTATAGACATTGATAATTTACCAAATACAGATGGTTCCTTTTTATATACCGACAGAATTCTTTTTGATACCGACGGAAATCAACAAAATGTAGATTTAGTAACGCTAGTTAAAGATGCTGTTTTTCTTTTCCCTGAACAATATGCAGATGGCACTATTGAAACTATAGTAATTGGAATAGACCAAGACGATGAAGAAATATTAATTGAAGGATTTTACCTAGAAGACAATCAGCTCCATTTTACCAATGAAAAACCTTATGTTATCTATGGTTATGCAGCCGTAGCACCTAATAAAACACTAACTGTAGATGCTGGAGCAAGGGTTCATTTTCATAGAGATAGCGGAATTTTAGTAGCCCAAAATGGCTCTATGAAAGTTAATGGATCACCAAGTACAGATCCAGAATTATTAGAAAATCAAGTTATTTTTGAAGGTGATCGTTTAGAACCAGCATTTTCAGATATTCCTGGACAATGGGGAACTATCTGGTTAACACAAGGAAGTACAGATCATGAGTTTAGCTTTACAACCATTAAAAACTCTGTTGTGGGAATTTTAATGGATAGCAATGATGGTGATAGGACTTTGACACTTAAAGATGTTCAGATTTATAACATCTCTAACGTTGGATTATTAGCTCGTACTGGTGATGTATATGGTGAGAATGTGGTGATCAACAATTGTGGACAAACTTCATTATCATGTTCTTTAGGTGGTCGTTATAATTTTGTTCACTCCACTTTTGCTAATTATTGGAATAATGGCTTTCGCCTCTTCCCTACGGTTTCTATTGATAATGCTTTACAAGTTGGAGAAAACGAATTTCTAGTAGTAGACTTGATTGAAGCTAATTTCACCAACTGTATCATCTACGGTAGCGAAAGAAGAGAAATAGGACTATTTGAAAATACTTCAGCTTTATTTAATTTTAACTTTAAAAATAGTTTACTGAAATTTGAAGATCCTAATGGTGAGTTTGATGATGAAAACTATGACTTTTCAAATGAGCTCTTATATACAGACATTGTTTTAAACGAAGATCCTGTCTTTTTCAATACAGGTGCAAACGATTTCAATATAGAATCAGACACTTCAGGCGCAGATGGTATTGGTAATCCTTCAGCAGCTTCGCTAGTTCCTCTAGATGCTAATGGCACCAACCGTAATACTTCATCTCCAGATGCTGGAGCTTATGAGAGTGTTGTTTTTCCTGATGATGAAGGATAAAAAGACTAGTGTTTATTCTATAGTATCTGTTACTACAGTAGGAAACTCATTAGGTGGTAATTCTATATAAGCACCTTTTCTTTTGAAGTTATGGACTGAACAACTACTTAATACTATTAGCACTAAACCCAATTGAACTATTTTTTTAATCATAGCATAAAAAAAGCCTTTTCAAAATGAAAAGGCTTTGTATTCTTTAAAAAATGATATTTATATTAAAGTACTCGAACGTTTACTGCGTTCATTCCTTTTTTACCTTCTTTTAATTCAAATTCTACTTTATCATCTTCACGAAGATCGTCATCGATTAATCCTGAGATGTGTACAAAATGTTCTGTGTTTGTGTCATCTTCTGTAATAAAACCAAATCCTTTAGCGTTATTGAAGAATTTTACTGTACCTGTGTGCATTATTATATATTAAATTATTAAAGTGCAAAAGTAATCATTTATAAGGATTAAATCATATTTATAAAATATTATTTAAACTTACAGCTTAAATAATGGCCTTCCTGCCATTAAAGCATTTACTTTTTCAGCTACAGCTTCTAATTTAGTTTCATTTTCAAAATTACAAATTACAGCATCTACTAGATCAACAACGGTTTGCATGTCATCTTCAACCAAACCACGAGTAGTAATTGCAGGTGTTCCAATTCTAATTCCACTAGTTACAAAGGGAGATTTATCATCAAAAGGTACCATATTTTTATTAACAGTAATATCTGCTTTCACCAATGCCTCTTCTGCTTGTTTACCCGTAATATTTTTATTTCGGAGGTCAATCAACATCATATGGTTATCGGTTCCGCCAGAAATAATATGATATCCTTTTTCAACAAAAGCGTTTGCCAATATACCTGCATTTTTCTTCACCTGAATCATATAATGTAAATACTCATCGGTTAGTGCTTCACCAAATGCAATAGCTTTTGCAGCGATTATATGCTCTAAAGGTCCTCCTTGATTTCCAGGGAAAATTCCACTATTCAATAAGGCAGACATTTTTTTAAGGTTTCCGTTTTTTAATTTTAACCCAAACGGGTTATCAAAATCTTTTCCCATTAAAATCATTCCTCCTCTTGGTCCTCGTAGTGTTTTGTGTGTGGTTGTGGTCACCACATGACAATGAGGCAAAGGATCTCCAATAATCCCTTTGGCAATTAAACCCGCAGGATGTGCCATATCTGCCAATAAGATTGCCCCCACTTTGTCGGCTATCTCTCTAAAGCGCTTATAGTCAAACTCTCTAGAATAAGCAGACGCACCAGCAATTATCATTTTCGGTTTTTCTCGTAGTGCAATTTTCTCAACTTTATCCATATTAATTAAGCCCGTTTCTTTATCTACACCGTAAAAAACAGGATTGTATAATTTTCCAGAAAAGTTAACAGATGATCCATGAGTTAAATGCCCGCCATGCGATAAATCGAAACCTAAAAATGTATCTCCCGGTTGCAAACAAGCTGCAAAAACAGCAGTATTTGCTTGCGATCCACTATGTGGCTGAACGTTTGCATATTCTGCTCCAAAAAGTGTCTTTGCACGGTCAATGGCTAATTGTTCAACTTCGTCTACAATTTCACAACCTCCATAATATCTTTTTCCTGGATATCCTTCTGCATATTTATTTGTAAGCACAGACCCTGCTGCTTCCAATACTTGATCACTTACAAAGTTTTCTGAAGCGATTAGCTCTAAGCCGTTTAATTGCCGTTGCTCTTCGGCATTGATTAATTCAAATATTTGTTCATCTCTTGTCATAACTTGTTTTCTGAAAATTAAAAATCAAAAATACAAAAACCATACTTGTTAATTTAACTAATATTATATCTTTGAAGAAGATTTTACTAACATTAAAAATTACGCTATGCCACTTACCGCAAATGACCCAAATAGAAAAACTTGGCTTGAAACATCAGCAAATACAGACTTCCCTATTCAAAATATTCCTTTTGGAGTGTTTTTAACTCGTGATGATATTATTACTATTGGCACAAGGATTGGAGATTTTGCTATCGATCTTGGCGCTTTGCATCAGTTAGGTTATTTTGACGGTATCGATTTGACAGATGATCTATTTATGCAAGACAGTCTAAACGATTTTATTGCAGATGGCAGAAAGACTTGGCGTTTAGTGAGAAACCGCGTTTCAGATATATTTTTAGAAGGAAATAACAAACTAAAAAACAATGCAGAACATCGGGATGTAGTTTTATTTACAATGGATGAAATTGAAATGCAACTACCTGTTGATATTGGGGATTACACCGATTTTTATGCAAGTAAAGAACATGCTACTAATGTTGGAACACTTTTTAGAGATCCTGAAAATGCATTATTACCTAACTGGCTTCGTATCCCAATAGGATATCACGGAAGGAGTTCATCCATAATCCCTTCAGGAACTCCTATTCACAGACCATACGGACAAACAAAACCTGGAGATGATGGTGTACCTGGATTTGGTCCTTCAAAATTAGTAGATTTTGAATTAGAAATGGCTTTTATAACAACTGTTGCCAACCATTTAGGAGAAAGAGTTCCTATTAATGAAGCTGAAGATTACATCTTCGGATTGGTATTATTTAACGATTGGAGTGCTCGTGATATTCAGGCTTGGGAATATGTCCCTCTTGGACCTTTCTTAGGAAAAAGTTTTGCCTCTACTATTTCACCTTGGATTGTTACCTTAGATGCTTTAGAGCCATTTAGAACAAATGGTCCTAAGCAAGATCCTATCCCATTACCTTATTTACAACACGGAAACAATAGAAATTTCGATATTAAATTACAAGTTGGAATTCAACCTGAAGGTGACGAAGAAACCATTGTCGCTAATTCTAATTTTAAATATATGTATTGGTCCATGGCACAACAACTAACACATCATACAGTTAATGGGTGTAATGTTCGAGCTGGTGATATGATGGGAAGTGGCACTATTTCTGGACCTACAAAGGCTGAATACGGTTCGATGTTAGAATTAAGTTGGAGAGGGCAAAATCCTGTTCAATTAAAAAATGGCGTGGAACGCAAATTTATCAATGATAATGATACTGTAATTATGCGTGCTCATTGTGAAAAAGATGGACTTCGCATAGGTTTTGGAGAATGTAGCGGAAAAATACTTCCTGCAATAGATTAAATAAATTGCTCTAACAAACCTGCATCAATACTATAATGTGAGCTATGATGTATGGTATTACTATTTTTTACAATAATTAGTTGAGGGCTTTGATGCATTACCTGAAATTTTATAGCAATCTCATTAGAGACTTCTCTAAATGCAATTAAATCTAAAAAATACAGTTTTACTTTTTCATCTTCTATTGCATACTGTTTTTCAAATTGGCGCAATGCCATTCTACTAGTACCGCAACGAGTAGAATGTTTGAAAATAGCAATAGGTTTTTTTAATGATTCTTTATCTATTTCATCCAATTGCTCCAACACCGTAAGCCTATTCCACGGAATAAATTTTTCTTCCTTTTCTGAATCAGCACTTGAACCAAACAATTTCTTTAATAATCCCATTTTATTCATTTTTCTAATTAGTTGCAAAAATAAAAATTTCTTACAATTATAATAATTTTTAAAACACTTTGGAGTGAAATCAAATTAACTTCTATTTTAACTGTCTTTTTGTCCTTGTAAACATGTCATTTTCAGTCATTTTGACGGATTTTTAATTTGGTTTAGATTTTGATTATTCAATAATGTATATCAAGATAAACCTCCTTTAAATAGGAATAAAACATATAAAACATGAATTTAAATAATTATACCATTAAATCACAAGAAGCCATTCAGCAAGCCCAACAGCTTGCTCAAGGCTTAGGGCATCAACAAATTGAAAATGAACATATATTAAAAGCAATTTTCGAAGTTGACGAGAATGTAACTCCATTTATATTAAAGAAATTGAATGTGAATTTGGAGTTATTAAAACAAATTTTAGACAAACAATTAGAAAGTTACTCAAAAGTATCTGGAGGTGACATCATGCTTTCTAGAGGTGCTGGAAAAACTTTGAATGAAGCAAGTATTATCGCTAAAAAAATGAACGATGAATATGTTTCTATCGAGCATTTATTATTGGCAATTTTAAAATCTAAAAGTAGTATTGCTCAAAGTCTAAAAGACCAAGGTGTTACCGAAAAAGGATTAAAAGCAGCTATAAACGAATTACGCAAAGGAGATAGAGTTACTTCACAATCTGCTGAAGAAACTTATAATTCATTAAATAAATTCGCTCGAAATTTAAATGAGTTGGCTTCCGAAGGGAAACTAGATCCCGTTATTGGACGAGACGAAGAAATTCGTAGAATATTACAAATTTTATCACGTAGAACCAAAAACAATCCTATGTTAGTTGGAGAACCAGGTACAGGAAAAACTGCTATTGTTGAAGGATTGGCACACCGTATTATTGCGGGTGATATTCCTGAAAACTTAAAAGATAAAATAATCTTCTCCTTAGATATGGGAGCATTAATTGCGGGAGCAAAATACAAAGGAGAATTTGAAGAACGCCTTAAAGCAGTTATTAAAGAAGTAACTACAAGTGACGGAAACATCGTTTTATTTATAGATGAAATTCACACATTAGTAGGCGCTGGTGGCGGACAAGGTGCTATGGATGCCGCAAATATTTTAAAACCTGCATTAGCAAGAGGAGAACTTCGTGCCATTGGAGCCACTACCCTAGATGAATACCAAAAATATTTTGAAAAGGATAAGGCTTTAGAAAGACGATTTCAGAAAGTATTTGTGGATGAACCCGATACCGAAAGTGCAATTTCAATATTAAGAGGAATTAAGGAGAAATATGAAACACATCACAAAGTTCGTATTAAAGATGAAGCGATTATTGCTTCAGTAGAATTATCACAACGGTATATTTCAGATCGGTTTTTACCAGATAAGGCAATAGATTTAATGGATGAGGCTGCTGCAAAAATTAGAATGGAAATCAATTCGAAACCAGAAGAATTAGATGTATTAGATAGAAAGGTAATGCAACTAGAGATTGAAATTGAAGCGATAAAACGTGAAAAAGATGAAAAGAAACTGAAGGTACTTCGGTTTGATTTAGAAAATCTAAAAGAGGAACGGAATTCCATTCACGCTAAATGGAAAAGTGAAAAAGAAGTAGTAGATGCAATTCAGAATTTAAAAACTGAAATTGAAGATTATAAGCAAGAAGCAGATATTGCAGAACGAGATGGTGACTTTGGTAAAGTAGCCGAATTACGCTACGGAAAAATTAAAGAAGCCAACAAAAAACTCTTCGAATTAGAAACTCAATTAGCTGAAAATAAAGATGGAAACACTTTAATAAAAGAAGAAGTAACAACCGAGGACATCGCCGAAGTAGTCGCTAAATGGACAGGGATTCCTGTAACCAAAATGCTACAAAGCGATCGTGAAAAATTACTGAATTTAGAAGAAGAACTACATAAACGCGTAGTTGGTCAGGACGAAGCAATTGTTGCCGTAAGCGATGCAATACGTAGAAGTCGAGCAGGATTACAAGACGATAAAAAACCCATTGGAACCTTCTTGTTTTTAGGAACCACAGGCGTTGGTAAAACCGAATTAGCCAAAGCATTAGCAGAATATATGTTTGACGATGAAAATGCGATGACACGTATCGATATGAGTGAATATCAAGAACGTCATAGTATAAGTAGATTGGTTGGAGCGCCTCCAGGATATGTGGGTTATGATGAGGGTGGACAATTGACCGAAGCAGTTAGGCGTAAACCCTATTCAGTAGTGTTGTTAGATGAAATTGAAAAAGCCCATCCAGATACTTTTAATATTTTATTACAAGTATTAGATGAAGGAAGATTGACAGATAATAAAGGTAGAGTCGCAGATTTTAAAAATACTGTAATCATAATGACAAGTAATATGGGAAGTCATATTATTCAAGAAAAATTTGATACGTTAAAAGATATAGATTCGGCTATGGAAGCTGCAAAGGATGAAGTTCTAGGACTTTTAAGACAAACGGTACGACCAGAGTTTTTGAATAGAATAGATGACATTATTATGTTTACCCCTCTTTCTAAAAGTGATATTAAACAGATTGTTGGTCTTCAGTTAAAAGGACTTGCAAAAATGCTAACAAAACAAAATATTACCATAGATGCTACAAAAGAAGCTATTGATTATTTAGCTAAGAAAGGATATGAACCTCAATATGGTGCAAGACCTGTAAAGAGAGTGATTCAGAAAGATGTATTAAACAAACTGTCTAAAGAAATCCTTTCAGGAAAGATAACCACAGATAGTATCATATTGCTAGATAGTTTTGATAATCAACTAGTGTTTAGAAATAAAGATAATTTGGTGAATAGCTAAATTATTATTAAAAATTAAAAACCTACTAAGTAAAATAATTTAGTAGGTTTTTATTTATACCGTTTGGTATATTTTATTATATTTGCATATTAATTTTTGTTACTATGCTTACAAAATCTGAAAAAACCACAAAATTCATCATAGAAACCATTGCTCCTATATTTAATAAAAAAGGATATACGGCTACCTCTATGGCAGATATAACCAATGCAACTGGATTAACAAAAGGAGCTATATATGGTAATTTTGACAATAAAGAGTCTTTAGCGATTGCAGCTTTTCATAAAAACGTAAATGATCTTTTAAAACGAATAGCACTACATCAAGAACAAAGTAAATCACCACTTCAAAAATTGTATTTAATTACTAATTTTTATAGAACGTATTACGATTTCAGCAAGAAACTAGGAGGTTGCCCAATTTTGAATATAGGTGTTGATGCAAATAATCAAGACACTGCTTTATTAGAGGAAGTTAGAATTGTCATCAATAAAACTCAAAGCAATATTGCTAAATTGATAAATTGGGGGAAAGAAGTTGGTAAAATTAAAAACAACGTAGATTCCCAAAAATTTGCGAAGCGCTTATATTCACATATTCAAGGAGCTGTTTTCATGACGTATACGATGGATGATTCAGACTATTTAATTCAATCTATGAATGAGATTGACAATTACATTAAAACTAATATTGCTGTTTAGCGCAAAATAAAAATCTTTAAAATACAAATGAAGCAATTTCCAAAAACACTAGAGAGTAGCGTTAAAATTAGATTTCAGGATTGTGATCCGTTTAATCACCTAAATAATGCGGCATACCTAAACTATTTAATTAATGCTCGCGAGGATCAAGTATTAGAACACTATGGCCTCGATATTTATGCAATGGCTAAAACCAATGGGATAAGTTGGGTAACTGCAAGCAATCAGATTTCATATATAAGGCCTGCTTTTTTGATGGAAGAAGTTGTTATCAACTCCCAATTATTGCTTGTGAAAGACTCTAGCATAAAAGTAGAATTAAAAATGTGGAATAAAGATAAAACAGAAATAAAAGCAGTAATGTGGAGTACTTTTGTTCACTTTAACTTGTTAAAACTGAAAACTGAAAAACATTCAGAAGAACTTATGAAATTATTCAAGTCTGTTGTAAAACCAATAGATACCAATGTTTTTGAAGAAAGAATTATTTCAATAAAAAAACAAACAGCAATACTAACCTAAATTTTTTATGATGCAAAAACTTTTCCTTGTATCCTTAGTTGTTATTTTAAGTTTTTCTTGTAAATCTGACAAGAAAGAATTTGTACCATTTAATTATGAAACTAGTAACGAGAATACCGTTTATTACTTTATTCGCCATGCTGAAAAAGACAGAAGCGACTCAACAAATAAAGACCCTGAGTTAACCAAAAAAGGACTTGAAAGAGCCAACAATTGGGCGAAAACATTTGCTGAAGTAAATTTTGATTTAATTTATTCAACCGATTATAAAAGAACGATAGAAACTGCGTTGCCTATTGCTAAAAAAGAAAAACTAATCATTCAGTCTTATAATCCTAAAAACCTTAATGACCCTATATTTAAAGGAAAAACTAAAGGCAAAATAGTGTTAATTGTGGGACATAGTAACACGACTCCTGCATTTGTAAACACTATTATAGGAGAGAAAAAATATGATGAAATTGATGATACGGATAATGGCAAGCTTTTTATTGTTACTATTGTTAATGATAGTCTTTCTGTTAAAATTGAAAATTACAATTGATTCTAATAAAACATAGCTACTTCTAATTAAGCTATACATTAGGTAAGTATTCTAAAAAGAAAATAACTAAATAGTATTATTTTTGCAATCTATGGCACTTCAGAAAACAGTAAAAATTAAAAACCGAAAGGCTCGATTTGAATACGAAATTTTAGATAAATTCATTGCAGGAATTGTATTGCGTGGTACTGAAATTAAAGCCATAAGAGAAGGACAAGCTTCTATCGCTGAAGCATTTTGTGAGTTTAGCAATTCTGAATTATTTGTAATTAACATGACCATTCAAGAGTACTCTCACGCCACTCACTATAATCACAACCCAAAAAGCGAACGTAAACTATTACTCAATCGGCGGGAATTAAAAAAATTGGAAAAACAGGTCAAAAATTCTGGATTAACCATTATTCCTCTCTTATTATTTACCAATGACAAAGGCTTAGCTAAATTAGAAATTGCGCTTTGTAAAGGAAAAAAATTATACGATAAGCGAGAAACAATGAAGGACAGAGACAACAAACGAGATTTAAGTAGGATAAAGAAATCGTTTAATAAATAATAATATTTTAATTCTTATCCTCCAACAAAGGCACAAATCGAAATTCACCAAACTCTTCTTTTTTAAATTCTTTTGCTGAAGTTCGTGTGAAAACCGTCATTATTTGAGATTTATCTCCCACAGGTATAACGAGCCTTCCTCCTACTTTTAACTGTGCCATTAACGGTTTAGGCACAAAAGGTGCTGCTGCAGTAACTACAATTCCGTCAAACGGAGCTTCTTCTTTTAACCCTTTATATCCATCACCAAAAATTAGTTTTTTAGGACGGTATCCCAGTTTAGGCAGAAAGAGTTTTGTTTTTTTAAACAGTTCATTTTGACGTTCAATAGAATACACATTCATTCCCATCTCTAACAATACCGCACATTGGTAGCCGCTTCCAGTTCCAATCTCTAAAACTTTATCACCTTTCTTTACCTCCAATAACTCAGATTGTCTAGCTACGGTATAAGGTTGAGAAATGGTTTGGTCTGCAGCAATGGGGAATGCTTTATCCACATAAGCATGGTCTATAAAACTAGAATCCATAAATAAATGCCTCGGAATTTTATTAATAGCGTTCAATACTTCCTCATTAGTAACCCCTTTAGATTTTAGGGTTTCTACTAATTTTTTTCGCATTCCTTTATGGGTAAATGTATCCTGCACTTCGTATTATTTATTTCTTCAAAAGTAAGAAAACAAGCTTCAAAAAAAGGTTGAAAACTGTTATCTTTGTGTAAAATTAAAATCAATGCTAAAAGCTGGAGTCATTGGTGCGGGTCACCTAGGGAAAATTCATTTAAAACTTCTAAATCAGTCTACTAAATACGAACTCGTTGGTTTTTATGATACTGATACAGAAGCTGCTAAAAAAATTACTGAAGAGTTTGGTTACAAAAGTTTTGCAACGATAACCGATTTAATCAACGCTTGCGACATGGTAGATGTAGTAACTCCTACCCTTTTTCATTTTGATACTGCTAAAGAGGTATTGAAAGCTGGAAAACATCTTTTTATAGAAAAACCCATTACTAAAACAGTTGAAGAAGCTGAAACCATTAGAAAATTAGCAAAAGAAAATGGCGTTCGAGGACAGGTGGGACAAGTGGAACGTTTTAATCCTGCGTTTACAGCAGTGAATAAACAGATTGAAAATCCGATGTTTATTGAGTCACATCGCTTGGCTGAATTTAATCCTCGTGGCACCGATGTTTCAGTAGTACTAGATTTAATGATTCATGATATTGATGCTATTTTGAGTGTGGTGGATTCAAAAGTAAAATCGGTTACGGCAAATGGTGTTTCAGTTATCAGTAAAACCCCAGATATTGCCAATGCACGTATCGAGTTTGAAAACGGCTGTGTTGCCAATCTTACTGCTAGTAGAATCTCTATGAAAAATATGCGGAAAGCTAGATTTTTTCAGAAAGACGCTTATATTTCAGTTGACTTTTTAGAAAAGAAAAGTGAGGTGGTAAAAATGAAAGATGCTCCAGAACAACCCGATGAATTTGCGATGATACTCACCAATGCAGAAGGGGTAAAAAAACAAATCTATTTTGAAAACCCAGAAATAGATAACAACAATGCTATTTTAGATGAGTTAGAAACCTTTGCAGATGCTATCAATACAAACACAACACCTGTTGTAACTTTAGCACAAGGCACTGAAGCGCTGCGAGTGGCAATGCAAGTGATAGAAAATTTTAAAACATTATAAATTAAGTTTAATTTAAATTTATTCTGCTTAAAGCGGAACAGTAAATACTGAAATAAATTCAGCACAAGTATGAAAAACATTGCAGTTATAGGATCAGGAACTATGGGAAACGGAATCGCCCATACATTTGCTCAAAATGATTTTAGAGTTCATTTAATAGACATTTCTGAAGAAGCTCTTAGAAAAGGGATCGCAACCATCACCAAAAATTTGGATAGAATGGTTGCTAAAGAAAGAATTACTGAAGAAGATAAACAGCAAACACTTTCTAATATAAAAACATTTACAAGCCTTGAAGAAGGTGTTGAAGCTGCAAGTTTAGTAGTTGAAGCTGCCACCGAAAATTTAGATTTAAAACTTAAAATTTTCAGAGACTTAGATACGTTTTGTCCAGAAGATACTATTTTGGCTAGTAACACTTCGTCTATTTCAATTACACAAATAGCGGCGGTAACTTCAAGACCAGAAATGGTGATTGGAATGCACTTTATGAATCCTGTACCTATTATGAAATTAATAGAAATAATTCGTGGGTATACTACAAGTCAGGAGACGTATGATACGGTGAAGGCTATTTCAGAAAAATTAGGAAAGTCACCGGTAGAAGTGAATGACTATCCAGGTTTTGTAGCCAATCGTATATTAATGCCAATGCTTAATGAAGCTATTGAGACTTTATACAATGGAGTTGCAGGCGTAAAAGAAATAGATACTGTCATGAAATTAGGTATGGCACACCCAATGGGACCATTACAATTGGCAGATTTTATTGGTTTAGATATTTGTCTTTCCATATTAAATGTAATGCATGATGGATTTAAAAATCCAAAATACGCTCCTTGCCCTTTATTAGTGAATATGGTAAATGCTGGTAAACTAGGAATTAAAAGTGGTGAAGGATTTTACGATTATAGTGAAAGCCGTAGAGCAGAGAATGTAGCAAAAATGTTTCAATAGCATGTCATTCCGAACTTGTTTCGGAATCGCATGAGGTTTCAGTAATATTTATAAGATACCATGGCAAAAATCATCCCTTTTAAAGCAGTACGTCCAACGAGAGACAAAGTAGGTTTAATTGCCTGTCGTGCTTATCAAGATTATAGTGTTGAAAAGAGGGATGCACGGTTAAGAGATAACCCGTATTCGTTTTTACAAATTATAAACCCTGGTTATAAGTACGATAAAAAAATAACGGGAACTCGTCGTTACAACCTCGTTCGTAACCGGTATTTAGAATTTAAAGAAGATGGCAATTTTATTCAGGATAAAAACCCAAGTTATTATTTTTATAAAATAATTAACCGCGAAAATCACGTGTTTAAAGGGATAATTGCAGCAGCAAGTATTTCAGACTACAAAAAAGGAATTATTAAAAAACACGAAAACACTCTTGAGGATAGAGAAAATCTTTTTAGAGATTATCTTAATACTGTTGGTTTTAATGCAGAACCCGTGCTACTTACCTACCCAGACAATGAGGATTTAAAATCTATAATCGATTCTGTCATGGAGTCAAGAGCCGAGTATGAATTTACCACTACGTATAGAGATACCCATTATTTGTGGACAGTAAACGATGAAAAAATTGTAACTAAAGTAACTGATCTTTTTGCTGAAATAAAATCACTTTACATTGCAGATGGTCACCACCGTTCCGCTTCATCATTTTTATTAGCAGAAAAACTAAAAGAAGAAAATCCGAACCATACAGGAAACGAAGCTTATAATTATTGTATGAGCTATTTAATTCCTGAAAGTGATTTACGAATTCATGGGTTTAATAGACTACTAAAAGACCTTAATGGACTGAGTAAGGAAGAGTTTTTAATTAGATTAGATGAAGTGTTTCGGATTGAAAACCGAGGGAATGTTTATTATAAGCCCTCAAAAAAACACCACTTTAGCATGTACTTAGATGGCAACTATTATTCTTTATACCTTCGGAAACATGAATATGAAATCAATAATGCTTTAGACACTTTAGATGTTCAGATATTATTTGAAGCCGTTTTAAAACCAATAATAGGAATTAAAGATTTACGAAACGAAAATAGAATTGTTTATCCTCACGGAAAAAGTGATATGGCACATATTAAATCGTTAATAGACTCTGGAGAGTTTGTAGTAGGGTTTAGTCTATTACCCATTACCATTCAAGAGTTAAAAAATGTAGCAGATGAAGGACTTACAATGCCTCCTAAAAGTACTTTTATTGAACCTAAACTTAGAAGCGGAATTACAATTTATGAGTTTTAAATTTCAATGTTTTTCAAAAACATAAAAGACTAAACTATCTTATTGTTTTGTATATTTGTTAAGCTTTTCAACCCCAAATTATTTACACAAAATGCAGTATAAGTTTATATATTTAATCTTAATATTCTTCATTTTTTTAGGTTCAAACTCTTTTAGCCAAAGTAAAAAAGAAAAAATCGATATCGATAAAACTTTTTTAGAATTAAAAGTGTCAAAAAACGATTCCGTAAAAGCTATAAAGTTAATAGCGTTATACAAACAATCCATAAGACAAGGAGCGGTTAATAAAGAAGTTATAGAGGAAGCATTATTAGTTTCAGAAATGATTTATTATTTCGATGGGATTGCAAAAAGTTATAATAGAATGGGTATTACCGCTCGCTATGATAACGATTACACAAAGTCTGTTAATTACCACAAACGTGCTCTTACCTATTATGAAAAAAGTGCCGATACCCTTTCAAAAATTAAATGCCTTAATAGTTTAGGGGTTACTTACCGAAAACTTAATCTTGAAAAAGAAGCCTTTGCTCATTATTTTCAAGCGCTTAATCTTTCTGAAAAAATTGATAGTAAAAAGAGTATTGCTATTGCTTTAAACGGAATTGGAAATGTATTTATGAATACCGAAGAATATGATAAAGCATTAAGATATTTTAAGAAGGGTGTTAACGTAGAGGTAAAAAGTCAAAATGAGAGGGGCCAAGAATATGGCTTTGCAAATATTGGCGAAGTATATTTAAATAAAAAGCAATACGATTCGGCTAGTTATTATTTTAATAAATCTTTAGACTTAGCAAAGAAAAATCCTAGAAAAGAAGGAATTGCAATTAAATATAATTTATTAGGATTATTATATCAAAAAGAAGGTGATTATATTAAATCAACAGAAAATTATAAAAAGGCCATACCACAATTAGTTAAACACAACAGCTTACGATATCTAAGCAATACTCTTACAAACATTGGTGTTAACCAAATTCACACTAAAAATTACAGCGAGGCTTTAGGCAATATAGAACAAGGCTTACAAACAGCACTTACTATAAAATCTAAAGAAAATATAATGTTAGGTTTTAAAGCTTTAACAGAATATTATACACAAACAAACAATTATAAAAAGGCATTAGAATCTCATAAAAAGGCTACAAAATATCATGATAGCATTGTAAATGCATCTTCTAAAGAAAGTATTATAAGCACCCAAATAGAATACGAAACACAAAAGAAAGATGAACAACTTAAGAAATTAGCAAAAGAGAATGAACAGAGAACTCAAGAAGCAAAAACAAATTCAAAATTACTTTTTTGGGGTTCTATATTTAGTCTTTTACTAATCGTTACTTTAGTGTTTTCAATTTATTTACTTCGGAAAAACAAAAAATTAGAATTAGAATATCAAAATTCAGAATTGCAGAAGTACATTCTTCAGATCAATAAGTTAGAAGACCTTGTTAGCAATAATGCAAATATCTCCCAAAAACTAAATTCAATTAAAATTAAGGACTACGAGCTTTCTAAAAGAGAAACAGAAGTCCTTGAATTAATTACCAATGGCTTTAGTAATGATGAAATTTCTGAAAAAATGTATATTTCAAAAAACACCGTAAAAACACACATAAAAAACATCTACTCCAAACTAGATGTAAAGAATAGAATACAAGCCATGAAAAAAATAAATGGCAACTAGAATACTTCCAAAATCCTAAAACCAACACATTAGTAACTAAATTCACCCTAAAGGGTGATGTGTTTTCATACTTTTTGATGAATTAAAACCCTAGCCACTTAAGTAATTTTGTGTTCTAAATTAATTAAATCATTCACTATGAAATTAACATTCAAATTATTTATTCTAATTGGGCTTTTAACTTTTTCTCAAAATAGTAATGCTCAATTTTTTAAAAAGTTGGCTGATAAAGCTGAAAGGAAAATAGAACAAGAGGCTGAAAATAGAGCTGAAAAACGCATAAATGACAAAATTGATAAAGGATTTGATGGAATTGAAGATGAAATAGATGGTAAAAACAAGGATGAGTCTACTAAAAAATCTGATAAAACTTCTAATGAAGAGGCATCAGAAAATCAAACAAAAAAGCCTACGGTTGTCTGGAGCAAATTTGATTTTATTCCTGGAGATACCGTGATTTTTGAAGACATGCCAAGTAATGATGAAGAAAATGGTGAATTCCCAAGCCGGTGGGATTTAGTAAAAGGAAGTGCAGAAATTGCCGAAGTAGATGGGGAGCTTGTTATAATGTTTATAGATGGAGGTAGTATAATCCCTTATTTAAAAAACTCTGATGAAGATTATTTACCCGAAATTTTCACAATAGAATTTGATGTTTGGTTTGAAAAAAGAACAAGTACTGCTAACAGATATTTCATTTCTTTCAAGGACAAAAAGAATCAACATAGAACATCCAATTTTAACGAAACCCTAGTAGTTTATCCAAATGGTTTAGAATTTTTAAATACAGATAAAAGATATCCAGGTACAGAAGCTAATAGTTGGTCTGAAGAGCCAACAGGACAATGGAGGCATATTTCTATTGCATATACCAAAGGAAAATTTAAAGCTTATATGGATGATACACGCATAATTAATATACCCCATTTAGAAAAAAATCCTTGGGGACTCACTATTAATGGAATAAACGACAAAATGTACCTTAAAAACATTCGCATTGCCAAAGGTGGTGTAAAATACTATGATCGTGTTCTCTCTGAAGGAAAAATTATTGTAAACGGTATAAAATTCGATATAAACAAAGCAACATTAAAGCCTGAAAGTATGGGGCCTATTAATAAAATTTACCAGTTAATGGAGAAAAATCCTGAACTAAACTTTAGTGTTGAAGGACATACCGACAGTGACGGTGGTGATGAAACAAATATAACTTTATCCAAAGCAAGAGGGAAATCAGTAATGGAAAAATTAATTTCTATGGGTATTTCAGAAAACAGACTTAAATCAGATGGCTTTGGAGAAAGCAAACCAATAGATAACAATACCTCGCCAGAAGGAAAAGCAAATAATAGAAGAGTTGAATTTGTAAAATTTTAAAAACATAAAAATAAATATCATGAAAAAAATAAGCATCATATTTTCTTTAGCAATTGTTTTAGTAAGCTGTAGTGGAACCACTCAAAACACATTAAAACGTTACGAAGTAAAATCTGGAATTGTAGAATATACAACTACTATTTCAGGCAAAGTTTTAGGCAGTAAAGTTTCAGGAAGTGGAACAGAAAATTTATTCTTCAAAAATTGGGGAGCAATAGAATTAAAAGAAGAGCAATCTACCCAAACTACTACCACCAAAATGTTTGGAAAAACAAGTACAGATAAGACATCTACTCACGTTATAAACAAATTGGACAATGGAGAAAGCTACTTAGCAGATTTTGATAAAAAAATAATTTATGCAAACAGAGATCTAATGATGGATATGTTTAAACAAACTAATACTAATGCAGGGAATACTGGTAAAAACATGCTTGAATCTGTAGGCGGTAAAAAAATAGGAACTGAAAGTTTTTTAGGTTATGATTGTGATGTTTGGGATATAAACGGAGCTAAGCAATGGATGTATAAGGGTGTAATTCTTAAACTAGATATTACAGTTTTTGGTATAAAAACAGTAACAGAAGCAACAAGCGCAAAATTTGATATTTCTGTAGCTGATTCAAATTTTGAATTGCCAGACTTTCCAATACAAAAAGAAGAAGGGTTTATGAATAATCAAGAATTTGAAGATGAAATGGATGCTACAAACGAAGATCTGCAAGCCCTAAGTAAACTAAGCTTTGAAGAATGGAAAAAATTAGCAACAGAAGATGATCCTGAAATGCAAGCAATGAGCGATAAAGAATTACGAGAAACTTACGGTATGATTCAGAAAATGCTGAAAATGAGAAATTCAAATTAATCGTAAAACCAATTACAATTATTATGAAAAAATATTCAATCTTGATTTGTCTTTTATTTTTAACATTAACCGTTAAATCACAAGAAAATGGCAACATTCTTGAAAATGTTGAAAAGGAAGTAAAAGGAAATCAATTGGCAGAAGAAGCTATTGAATCAAATAAAGAAGCATTTAAAGCTTCGGCAGCATTGATAGACTTTTATACTAAATATGATAATGAAGCTATCTCTGGCGAAGTTGATCAAGATGATTTTGATAAAATGCTAAAAGAAATGAATTGGACAACTTCAGAAGAGACTAATGGAGGTTTAACAAAAGAAGATGCTTTTAAATTTATTAATGCCTATATAAGATCTGATAAAGGTGAAACATTACAAATTGATGAACAAAAAAAAGAGGAAGTAGTTAATTTTCTAAATGATATTGAAAAGGGGAAAAGTGATGCCGAAGTTATATTTAACGAAGCTACTACAGATGACAAACTCCAACAGATGATGCTTGATGCAAGAAACGAACTGTATGATGCAGGCATTAGAGAAAATAGCACATGGTATACCTATGACGAGTATAAAGCACTTATTAAAAAAGAGTATCCTAAAGCAAAAGAAGGGCAAATTAAAGCTGCTTACAATTATTTTCTAGATCAAATTAAAAAAGGAATGGGTCACTAGAGGATTAAGGCTATATAATAAGTATCAAAATGTTTGATGATTCTATGACCACATAAATTTAAAAACACCTATTAACACAAAAACAAATGAACTATTTTTTAAAGAGAACGATAATACTATTTCTTACTGGTTTAGTACTTGTTGCCTGCTCAAGTGATAAAAAAAGAAATGCCGATTTTTTACCTCCAATAAGTATTCAAATTCCAAACGAAATTAAGGGGGAAACAGAACTGGTTAAAGTTATTAACTCTTCAGAAAAAGCTATTAATGAACTCTCTGATAATATAGAACAGCTTATTGTAGACAGCAAAGAAGTTCTAGATAAGAAAGAAGAAGAACGTAGCTTGATGGATAATTTAAAAGTAGGAAAGCTTTTGGTAGAATTTGTTTCAAACAGTAGCGAGTTAGGAAAACTTATAGATGATTTTGATAATTATAAAAAAGAACAAGAAGTACAAGGATTGGTAAATGACACCCAGCTAAAAG
Organism: Flavobacterium sp.; assembly: GCA_030591585.1. Classification (GTDB taxonomy): domain Bacteria; phylum Bacteroidota; class Bacteroidia; order Flavobacteriales; family Flavobacteriaceae; genus Marifrigoribacter. Next base: position 30,202 of record JAUVAS010000015.1, read on the forward strand.
CACTTGAAAAAATTGGAGATTCATTTGAAAAAAGAATGCAACAAATCAATAAGAAGTATGAACATTATTACAATTGATTAGTGTCATGAGAAAAACACTAATTCTTCTCATTTGTTTTTGTAGCTCTTTTATACAATCACAAGACTTTAAACCCTATAAAGTAAAATCGGGGAAAATAGAATATGAAAAGCTGAAATATTCAACACGTTCAGTCTATAAGTATAAAAATGGAGTTGAAACAGGTTCAAGTGAACAAATACCGTATGTAGAAGAACAAGTTATTTACTACTGGGATAATTTTGGAGATATCGCCTTTGAAGAAAGGTATAAAATTTCAGCTTTTGGAGGAAAAATACTTCCTGAGAAAGTAAAAATTTCTGAACGCTTTTGGGTTGATGAGCATCGTTATTATTTTAATGTTGAAGAAAATAAAGTTAGTGATGATCCGTATTATTTAAGAATAAAATGCAGAGAGCAATTTCAATATTACCAAATAATGGATTCTTGGATTGAAACTCTATACATGGGTGCTGAAGCTGTAGAAGAAAAAGAATTATTAGGCAAAAAGGCACGCTATTATAGAATAGATAACTATCACGATATATATGCTTGGAAAGGGCTGATTTTAAAAGATGAAAGTTTTTCTACAAGTGGCTCAAATGGTCCTAGATTCAATATTAAAAGGGCAAAAGTTGCTGTTGAAATTGATACTATTTTAAAAATTAATGATACTATTTTTAATCCCATTTGGCTAAAAAGAGAAAAGTTGTATCAATCTTTAGATGGAAATAAAATAAATGAATTATTAGATGCGCGTCAAGATTTATTTATTCAGGCAGATAATGTTAAAGGTCTAGAAATTAATAAAAATGACATCCTGCTTTTTGTTACCACCAATTATCGTTTAGGAAAATTACAAGTGCTAGAAATTAATGATAAAAACAAATTAACCATAAAATTTAAATGGTATAATTTCGATAACTCTGTTGGAAGTAATAGAGATTATTTCAGTATAAATAACAACTCTTTAGTTGATCTTGATACTGTAACTACAAAAGAGGAAGTGTCTAAAGAAATAGATTTTAAATGGGAAAACAGAGAGTCACAAACAATTAACCCTCAAAATAATATTGGAATATATTTAATAAAAGCAAGTAGAACATCAAGTTTTAAGTTACAACCCTACGTGAGAAATTAATCACGTTTTATAACAAAATATAATAAAAATGAAAAGAATAACTATACTAGCACTCCTATTGGTTACAATTACAGCAAACGCACAAGAAAAAAAAATAATTGGGAATTGGCAATTAACGACCGTTGTTGAAGATGGAAAAACACTTGATGGCTTTGAAACAGTATTTATTTTCTCAGAAAATGGAGTTTTAAATGCAGCCAGAAGTTCAACTTCAGAGCCTATGGAGGTTGGAACTTGGAAATACAATAAAAAGCAAAAAACAATTGTAATGACAAGTGTTATAGATAGAGATTTTAATGGAGAGGCTAAAGTTATAAAGGTTGACAGAAAAATACTTGTCTATAAAAAATCAGATGCAATTTTAAACTTCACAAAATTAGCAAAACTTGACTTACCTCCTAAAATTGAGCATGTAACTACTATAAAGCCAACACTTAATTTCACTTATGATGATCTTTTAAATGAAGAAGGTGATTTTTATTATGAAGAAGAAACTGCAAAATTACCGTGGAAAATAAAAGAGGTACTAACCTTTTTGAAAGATTACAAAGACATTATTTATACAGCAACTAATTTTAGAGGTGATTTAGAACCAGATAGTTTTTTAGTGAGCTCAAGAATAAAATATAATGAAGAAGATCAAAATATTGATGTTAGAGAATATTCGTTTTTTCAAAATGATTATATTGATATGAGTGAAAATCCAATTTCAATAAACGATTCAGAAAATTATCAAGAGTATTTATACTTCTTTCCAAAAGAAAAATTAGATACTTTTAAGGTTGTTGGTATAGAAATGATAGAAATTCCTTTGGGAAATTTCGAATGTACCATAGTTGAAGGACTAGACATTCTTAGTAATAAAGTAAAGTACTGGATGATAAATGATAAGCCAGGTGTATTTGCAAAAATAATTCGAGTAAAAGATGAAGATCCTCCTTTTGGATTTGCTAACATGTATCTGTTAAAAGAAATTAAATAATTAACTAAACTATATCTCATGACTGAGGCTTGCAAATTAATTTTTGCAGGCTTCAATTTTTTATGATAACTAGTTAATAAACTTCGCTCAAGTCCATTTGTTTCTTAGAATAAATAGATATTTTTGTAGAACTATGACTATAGCAAAAAATCTCCATCATATAAAATCAAATCTTCCTGAAGAAGTAACCTTAGTAGCAGTTTCAAAAACCAAACCAGTTAGTGACATCACGGAAGCTTACGAAGCTGGGCATCGCCTATTTGGTGAAAATAGAATACAAGAAATGGTTGCCAAACATGAAGAAATGCCAAAAGACATTGAATGGCATATGATTGGTCATATCCAACGAAACAAAGTGAAGTATATGGCTTCATTTGTGAGTTTAATTCATGCGGTAGATAGTTTACGTTTGCTTAAAGAAATTAATAAACAAGCATTAAAAAACAATCGGGTGATTGATTGTTTACTTCAGATAAAAATAGCTTCAGAAGAAACTAAATTTGGTTTAACAGAAGTAGAAGTAACTGCACTATTAGCTTCAGAAGAGTTTAAAATCTTTCAGAATATTAAAATAATCGGACTTATGGGAATGGCAACTTTTACGAGTGACCAAGAACAACTTCAGAAAGAATTCGGTTTGTTAAAAGACATCTTTGATAACCTTACGCTGAGTACAGAGAACAGTAGCCTTAAGACCCTGTCCATGGGAATGAGTGACGACTACCCTATCGCTATTAAAAATGGAAGCACTATGATTCGCGTTGGAAGTTCAATTTTTGGTAAACGAGCTTGTAGCATAAATCTATAATTTGTACGCAATACTAGACATAGAAACCACCGGCGGAAAATACAACGAAGAAGGTATTACCGAAATTGCCGTTTATAAATTTGATGGCCATGAAATTGTAGATCAGTTTTGCAGTTTGGTAAATCCTGAAAAAAGCATCCAACCTTTTGTAGTGAATCTTACTGGAATTAATAATAAAATGCTTCAGAATGCTCCCAAATTTTATGAAGTGGCAAAACGTATTATTGAGATAACAGACGGGTGCATTCTAGTCGCCCACAATGCGCAATTTGACAATCGTATTTTAAGAACTGAATTTGATCGTTTGGGATATAACTTTGAGAAACCTACGCTTTGCACGGTAGAACTTTCTAAAAAATTAATTCCAGACCTTCCCTCCTATAGTTTAGGAAAATTAGTACGTTCGTTAGGAATACCTATTACTGACAGACATCGTGCTCAAGGAGATGCAAAAGCTACGGTAACACTTTTTAAAATGTTATTGGAAAAAGATACCGCTAAAGAAATAATAACCGAAGCTGTAAAAAAAGACCCTAAGCGACAATTAGAACCTAAACTTTTAGATATTATTGAAGCTACTCCAACAACTACGGGAGTGTATTATATGCACCGAAAAAATGGAACGATTATCTATATTGGTAAAAGTAAAAACATCAAAAAAAGATTGCTTCAGCATTTTACAAATGACAATAAAAAGTCTAAAAAAATTCAATTAGAAGTGACTTCGGTTAGTTATGAAGTAACTGGAAACGATTTAATTGCTCAGCTAAAAGAAAGTCAAGAAGTAAAAAAGCTAAGCCCCCTTTTTAATCACGCTTTAAAAAGAACCATTTTTCAAAATCAATTATATTCATTTATAGATGAAAAAGGGTTTATAAATTTAAAGATTGAAAAGGTTTCTTTAGAAAAAGAGGAAGGTAAAAATATCTTAACCACATTTACTAACTATCAACAAGCAAAAAGTTTTTTATATAAAATTACAGACGAATTTCAACTTTGTCAAAAATTAAATCACTTAGAAAAATCTGATGGCAGTTGTTTTAACTTCGGAATTAAAACTTGCTTTGGCGCTTGTATAGACAAAGAAAATCCTACCGAATACAATAAACGTGTTAAACATTTTATTGACAAAAGCAGTTACGAATATCCGTCTATGCTTATAATTGACAAAGGGCGAGAGGTAGATGAACATTCTGTGATATTAATTGAAAATGGGGAATACAAAGGCTATGGATTTTACAATTTAAATTTTCAGATAAATAACCCTGAAATTTTAAAATCTATTATTATTCCAATGAAAAACGATCGAGATACTCAACACATAATACAAGTCTATTTACGAAAAAATAAAAACCTGAAAATAGTTAAATTATACAAGTAAGGTTTTTTCAGAAAACTTAAGTAACTTTATATTTTTAAAAATAGAATTATCAGCCCAACAAAAAAACATACTTGGCGTAGCAAACTACACGAAATAATATATGAAGCAGATACTCCTATGGGAAAAATGTTTGATATACTATTACTCATCCTCATACTATTTAGTATTATACTCGTAATGCTAGAAAGTGTTAAGGAGATAGACAAAGTTTATCATGACATACTTTATTATGGTGAATGGATCATTACCATTTTTTTTACCGTAGAATATATAGCACGTGTCATTACTGTAAAAAAACCTTCAAAATATATTTTTAGTTTTTATGGAATCATCGATTTTGTTTCTACAGTACCATTATACTTGTCCTTTTTTATTGTTGGCTCCCAAACCCTTGTTACTGTAAGAGCTTTACGACTTTTAAGGGTATTTAGAATTTTAAAAGTTACTCGTTATATTGGAGAATCTAATAAGCTAATTACTGCGTTAAAACATAGCAAAGTAAAGATTTTTGTGTTTTTGTTTGCCGTATTAATTATTGCTATTATTTCTGGCACATTAATGTATTTAATTGAAGGAGAAGAAAGTGGCTTTGATAATATTCCAGTTAGTGTTTATTGGAGTATTGTTACGCTTACTACTGTTGGATACGGAGATATAGCACCCATCACTCCTTTTGGGCAACTAATCGCTTCTTTTATAATGATATTAGGTTATGGTATTATTGCAGTTCCTACAGGTATTGTAAGTGCAGAATATACTCGAAATATTGGTGATAAAGTTCAATTGAACACTCAAGTTTGTAATAATTGCCACGAAAAAATACATAATGACAAAGCAAAGTATTGCCATCATTGCGGAATAGACTTACACCCAGAAATTGAACAATAAAACCCAACACTTACCGCTACTTATTTGTGTTGTTGGTCCGACTGCTATAGGTAAAACGACTCTCGCAATAGAAATTTCAAAACATTTTAAGGCTGAAATCATTTCGGCAGATTCAAGGCAATTTTATAAAGAAATGACCATTGGAACCGCGGTACCTTCAACTGATGAAATAAATACAATTCCTCACCATTTTATTCAAAACCGAAGTGTTTTTGAAGAGTATAGTGTTGGTGATTTTGAAAGAGATGCACTTTCTTTATTAGATACTTTATTCAAAAAAAATAGTGTTATTGTCATGGTTGGCGGATCTGGATTATATGTAGATGCTGTTGTTAAAGGTTTGAATAAATTTCCAGAAATACCCTCAGAGATTAGAGAAACTTTAAATTTAGAATTCAAAAGTTTTGGCATTGAATTCCTTCAAAAAGAATTAAAAGAAAAAGATCCTGAGTATTTTCAAAAAGTTGATATTCAAAATCACCATCGACTTATCAGAGCTTTAGAGATCTGTCGTTCCACAGGGCTTCCCTATTCTTCCTTTTTAAATATAGAAAAAGAGCCTAGAAATTTCAATGTTATTTATATTGGTTTAACAGCCGAAAGAGAAATTATTTACAATCGAATTAATCAACGAGTAGATATAATGATGGAGGACGGATTGGAAAACGAAGCAAAAGGATTATTTAAACACAAAAGCCTTAATGCATTGCAAACTGTTGGATATAGAGAGTTATTTGCTTATTTTGAAGGAGATTACTCCAAAGAATTTGCTATAGAAGAAATTAAGAAAAATACCAGGAGATTTGCTAAAAGACAAGGTACTTGGTTTCGGAAAAACAAGGCTATAGAGTGGTTTGATTATAAAATTGATTCCTCAGAAATTATTAAATATATTAATAATGCTCAATCCAAATAAAACTTGATTGAGCATTATTAATTAACACTTAATATTAATGATCTACTTCGCTTTTAACAACTAGACGAAATCCTTCTCCATGAATATTGACAATTTCAACATCATCATCTTGACTTAAATATTTTCTTAGCTTAGCAATATAGACATCCATACTTCTAGATGTGAAATAATTATCGTCTCTCCATATTTTTGTTAGTGCCAATTCACGAGGCATTAAATCATTTTTATGCAATGCTAATAGCCTAAGCAAGTCATTTTCTTTTGGTGATAATTTGATTGGGTTTCCTTTATTATAAGTAAGAAATCGCAATCTAGAATTTAAAAAGAAGTTTCCTACTTTAAATTCAAATTCTTTACTGTCTGCAAGAGTATCTGTAGCTTTACGTTGGATGATTGCTTTTATTTTCATCAATAAAACTTCACTATCAAAAGGTTTGTTTAAATAATCATCTGCTCCTACTTTGTACCCTCTCATTACATCTTCTTTCAATGCTTTTGCAGTAAGAAAAATAATAGGCACCTCTTTGTTTTTTTCGCGTATTTCTTTTGCTAATGTAAAACCATCTTTATAGGGCATCATCACATCTAAAATACAAAGATCAAAATTGTCTTTTTTAAATTTTTCAAACCCTTCCATTCCATTTTTAGCATGAGTGACATTATAATCATTCATTACTAAATAATCTTTAAGGATTGTTCCAAAGTTTGGGTCATCTTCTACTAATAGAATTTTTTTGTTTTCAGTTTCCATATTTTTATGATATTAAGTGCATTTTAATAAAAAAGGTACTCCCTTTCCCTTTTTCGCTTTCAACATATATTTCGGCATCGTGGTCATCAAGAATTCGTTTAACATAAGACAATCCAAGACCGTGCCCTTTTACATTATGAATATCTCCCATTTGTTCTCTATAAAATTTTTCAAATATTTTCTTTTGTACGGCATGACTCATTCCAATACCTTTATCTACAACTTTTATTGTAATAAACTGATCGTCGTTTTCTGTAAAGATGTCAATTTCTGGTGCCCCTTCAGTATACTTAATCGCATTATCAATCACATTAACAATAATATTAGTTAAATGCACTTCACTAGCCATTACTGAAGATTTATGAGCATTAAAATGGGTTTTTATATATCCCCCTTTATTTTCTACAATTAAACTTACGTGAGTTATGGAATCTTCAATGATTTCATGAAGAAGAACACGTTGCTTTTCTAAATCTAATTCATCTTTTTCTAATTTGGAAATCCGCAGTACATTTTCTACTTGAGTATGCATTCTACGGTTTTCCTCTCTAATCATATTTTGGTATTTAGCAACTAATTCTTTATTATCTATCACCTTAGGATTTTTTAAAGCATCTAATGCAAGATTAATGGTTGCAATAGGTGTTTTAAACTCATGAGTCATATTATTAATAAAATCTGTTTTTATCTGTGCTATTTGTCGTTGTTTTAGTAATTGCCTTAACGCACTGGCATAAGTAAATATGATTACCCCAGTAAAAACAAGCGATAATATTGCCATACCTAATATAGAGCTAAGTACAAATTTCTTTTTATCTGAAAAATTTACGTACAATTGAAAACTTGTTTTAATGTCTTCATTTACAAAAAGAGGAACCCCATAAGTTGAAACTGGATTTAAACTAAAATCTCTCGATCTAATTTTTGTAGCTAAGCTGTTACTATAAACAGCATATTCAAAATTGGTGCTAAGCCCTCGTTTGTCTAACTCTTCTGAGATTAATTTCTCTATTTTTTCTCCTGTTATCCTTTTATGTATTGGTGTTTTTGCTAATAAATTTTTGTAAGCATTTTCAAACTGATTTTGCTCATAATCCTTCAATCTTTTAAAATTTTCAGTTGTAGATTGAATGCTGGTACTACCGTCAACACCAGAAGTAATCTTAGTAGTGATTTTTCTACTTGTGATTTTTTTAAATTGAATACTGTCAATATCTAAATCTAAAGCACTGGTAGATAATTTATAATTTTCTTCTAATACACCATCTGAAAAAATAAAGGTTTCATCATTACGCTCATTTGTAATTGTATAAATTAATTCACTAAAACTGGCTTGATCCGGTACTGTAATTGTATCTATAATAGCACTGTAGACTTCGTAGTATTTTTCGATTTCTTCTAATTGAATTTCTTTTGAAACAGAAATGAGTAATTGCCGAACGTTTAATGTAAACTGATCCTCACGAGTTTCGTAGGAATTCCTAATCCAATAACCCTGAACAAATATAATCCCCAGCAAAGAGAGTGTCATTAAGGAAATTAATAATGAGAAAAGCCTATTATTCATAATTCAAAAATAATATTTTAACATTTAGAGACACCTCTATTTAACCAAATGTTAACAAAATATAGATTTGTAGTTAATTTAGATTTTTTAACAGAAATAAATGAATTTTTTTAACTTTATCTTTAGTGGTATTTAAATCAATATTTTCAATTACAAAATCTGCTAATTCTTTCTTTTTATTATCGCACCACTGGTTTTTAATACGAGCTTTAATTTCTTTTTCAGAAATGACCTCTCGTTTTAACACCCTGTCTATCCTAACTTTTTTGGGTGCTGTAATTAAAATTGTAGCATCACAATTTTTATATCCTCCATTTTCAAAAAGGATTGCAGCTTCTTTAATTACGTAAGGTGATTTTTGTTTTTTACACCATTTTAAAAAATGCTTAGCTACTCGCGGATGTATAATTTTATTTACTTTTTCTAATAATTCTATATCATTAAAAATTAAATCTGCCACATATTTTCTGTTTAATGTCCCCATTAGAAATGTATCCTTTCCTAATATGAAAATTAATTCTTTTCTAATTATTTTAGAAGAATTAATTATTTTTTTCGCTTCTATATCTGCGATGTACACAGAAATATCTAGATTGCTAAACATCTTTGATACAGTAGTTTTTCCGCTACCAATTCCTCCAGTAAGGCCTACAATTTTCATTTAAATATTAAATATTCAATTTTATTATTCTTAAGATAAACATTTTGAATGATAATTGGTTTTTTAATTATCTCTAATGTCATAACGTTTTCTTCTTCACTTCTTTTGTTATAATCACAAATTATTTTAAAATCTTTTTCTGAAACTGCATTAAATTTTGAGACCGAAACATCAAAGACTACAGAAATTGCTTCTGACATTAATTTAATATTTGTTCCAACTGGTAAATTCTCCACCGTAATAGGTATAGAAAGTTCTTTTTGAGTAAATTTCTCTACTACAATTTTATAAGAACTACTTTTTATTGAATAGTTTAACTTAGACAAACTTGAAATATCTAATTCTATTTCGCCTGAAGAGTCAGCCTCCAGTAAATCTAATTTTATTTGCTTTGTAGTAACTTCTACTAAACTATCAATCATTGTAAAAGGTCCAGAAACAACAACAAAATTGGGGTCTATTGATAATTCTTCTACAGCTTTAAACCCTTTTTTAAAAGATATTTTCGAAGCTATTTTTATGGGAAGCTCCTTAGAAACAATTCTATCTAAAATCACAGTGACTTCATTTACTGAAACATTTTTTACTGCAATCTTACTATTTATCTCTGAAGTAATTATTTTAATTAAATTAGTATTTGAGATAATTGCTAATTGTTTTTCTTCACTATAATATTCTGAAACATTGATAGTTATAGTTGGTTTTTTTAATTTATACGATAAAAAATCAAACCCACTCGAGGTTAAATCGAAAGACAACTCATTAATATTATTTGAAGCTAATACTGTATTGTTTGGTATATTTTCAAAATCTACAGATACATTAACTGTTGCTGTAAATTCTTTAGATAATTTTGTTAAAAACCATATAAAAAAAGTAACCACTAGAAAAAATAAAAGCATTTTAAATTTGTCTTTTTTTACTTTTCTGGTATAAATCTTTGACATAAATAGTGTAATTGATTCCTGATAAATTTACTTAAAAAATAAATACGGAAACTGTTTTTCTGGATCTCTTTTTAAGATATTTATATAAAAATTAGATTTTAGAAACCCCAAACCATATCCGAAAAATTGAATGAAAACAGCAAAAACTGATAAAACACCAATAGTTACACTTTTATTTTTTATAGTTGAATCTATAAAAAGCAAGCCTATATACAGCCCCAATGGAACAAGAAATAAAGGACCAATAATTAGAGAAAGCAATAAAAATATAATTGTAAATAATACAAATAAAGTAGGTAGCCAGTATGTGATTTTAGAAGTTGAAGGATATCTTTTATTTAAAATGGGTCTAACCATTCCAAATTTTTTGACTTGGTTATAAAATTTACTCCAGGATATTCTACGTTTATGATACACATAAGCATTTGGAATAAATGTAGTTTTAAATCCTAAGTTCACTAAACGTATTGATAAATCTGGATCTTCACCAGGATGTATATTAGCAAAACCACTAGTTGCTATAAAGGCTTCTTTTGAGATTCCCATATTAAAACTTCTTGGTTCAAAATCACTAATACTCTTTTCACTACCTCTAATTCCTCCTGTAGTTAAAAATGAGGTCATAACATAATTGATTGCTTTTTGTAAAATAGAAAAACTTTTATGGGCAGCATCTGCTCCTCCAAAACAATCGAAATATGTATTTTTTAAAAATGATTCTATTGTAGTTAAATAATGAGATGGAAGAATACAATCAGAGTCTAAAATGATAAAGTAATTCCCAACTGCTCTTTGCATTCCATAATTTCTTGAATTTCCAGGCCCAGAATTTTCTTTAAAATAATAAGATATATTTAATTTAGGTAAGAAAGAAGTACAAATATCTTTAGAGGTCAATGAGGAGCCGTCTTCTATAATAACAATCTCAAACTCTTGTTTATAATCTAACTGAGTAAAACTCTCTAAAAGTTCTTTTATTTCTTGAGGTCTGTTATAAACAGGAATAATAAAAGAAAAATTCATCTTCATAAAACAAAGGTAAAAAAAAAAGCCACCTCAATTACTATTGAGATGGCTTCATTTATTTAATATAATATTTACTTCTTAAGAATCTTATATGTTCCTATTTCTCCATTTACAGATACTTTCATTAAGTATGTTCCTGTAGTTAGATTGGAAACATTAAGTTGTGTACTTGTAGCATTAATACTTAGGTCTATTACTTTTTGACCCAAAATA
>JAUVAS010000028.1 GCA_030591585.1 Flavobacterium sp.
AGATTGCTAGTATTTTAAGCTTATAAAATTTCTTGTAGTCTGTGCTTTAGGTTGCCTGTCTCTAAAATTGACTGGTTTGCACCAATTTCTTTTATTTTTTCACCTTTGGCGAACCTTAGGTAAACTAACAGACCTATGAGCATTTCGTTTCCTCTTCTAATTGCTTTCGAAATGTATCGAAAATCTAGAATATTCTAACCTTGCGGTTAAAACCGAAATTCATCTCTCGCAGTTAGAAGATTTCTCTGGCTAACTTTGAGGCTATTCCCATTTTCGATTGCTCGAATTGGAAGTAGATTATCACTTCAATCAAGCTCTTCATTCAAAACACCTTGCGGTGAACTGGCTTAAAACTCTCTTGGATTAAAAATTTTTAAAGAACGTTACTTTAATTAAAACGATTGTTACTGTTACCTCGTTTTGTTATACCAAATATAAAGCAGAATCTCGAAATAACAATGAAATGTAACCTGTTATATATTAACCATGTATGAACTATAGTTGTTAACTTTTGTTAATAAAAAAAGCGACCTGTATAGATCGCTTTTTTCTTATTAATTAAGAGATGAATATTACATTCTCTTCTCTTTAATTCTAGCTTTTTTACCAGTAAGTCCTCTAAAGTAATAAATACGTTTTCTACGCACACTACCTTTTTTATTGATTTCAATTTTTTGAAGTGCAGGTAAGTTGATTGGAAAAATACGTTCAACCCCTACAGTACCAGACATTTTTCTGATAGTAAATGTTTGTGAAGTCCCCGTTCCTTTTACTTGAATAACTACTCCTCTAAAAAACTGAGTTCTAGTTTTTTCACCTTCTCTAATTTCGTAATACACTGTGATGGTATCACCTGCTCCAAATTTTGGAAATTCTTTTGTGGTTACAAATTCGTTTTGTACAAATTTAATTAACTCTTCCATTGTAATAGTTTGTTAATGTTATATTTAAAACAACATTCGCGATTTTCGCCAGAGGTTGAGATAAATAATTGCTACCATAATTTTGATAGACGGGTGCAAAAATAATCATTTTTAACTATTCCGCAATATTTATTTGAATAATTTAGAAATGAAAACGTTACTTTATTCCTTTAGGAAATAATTTTTGAAACTTTTTAGGAAGTGGAATTATAACTGAAACCATATTCCCAGTTATAGGATGTGTAAAATCTAAAGAGCTAGCATGTAAATACAAGCCATTCCCTTTTCCTATTAATCCTTCTTTTCCATAATTTATATCACCTAAAATAGGATTTCCGATAGAAGCTAAATGAATCCTTAATTGATGCCTTCTTCCTGTATGCGGTATCAATTCTACAAGGTTTAACGATTCGTACTTTCTGGAATCTAAACTTAAAATGATTCTATATTCAGACTTTGAAGGTTTGTCATCTATGTGGGTTTCAATAACTCCTGAATTCTTTTGAAACCCTATAGTTATTGCATAATATTTTTTTTTAATCTTTCGGTTTTCAAACATTTTATTTAGTAAGATAACAGATTGGGATGTTTTACCTATTAATAAAGCCCCACTCGTAGGATAATCTAACCTGTGAATTGGTTCAGGTCTTTGAAGCGCATCTTTCTGTTTACTTTTGTTGATTACTTTAGGCAACCCATTTTCTAACGTGTATTTTTTATTTCCGCTTACAAGGATTCCTGATGGCTTATTGATGATTGCTAGATAGTCGTCTTCATAAACAACCTCTAAATTAATGTCAATAATAGGTTTGTTTAGTGGAGTTTTTGACTGAAATAATTCAATTGTTTCTCCTCCCACAATATAATCTGAAGTATAACCCACATCACCATTAATAGTAACCCAGCCTTTTTTTATAGCTTTTTTAATCCCTTTTTTAGAAAAGATAGTTTTAAAAATACCTGGAGCATACTCTGAAAGTCGGATTCTAATATCAAGTTGTGGAACTTTATGGGTTTCAATTTTAATTAAATCAGATTCCTTTTTCATAACAGAATGTTATTCTAATAAATCGGGTCTTCTTTCTTGTGTTCGTTTAATGGCATCTTCTTCGCGCCATTCTTCAATTTTCTTTAAATGTCCGCTTAATAATATTTCTGGAACTTTCAAGCCTTTGTAATCAGCAGGTCGTGTGTATACCGCCGGTGCCAATAATCCATCTTGAAAAGAGTCTGTTAAGGCACTTGTCTCGTTTCCTAGAACTCCTGGAATTAATCGTATCACTGAATCACATACAATGGCAGCAGCTAATTCGCCACCACTTAATACATAATCACCCACAGATATTTCTTGAGTTATAAATTGATCTCTTACGCGTTGATCTACTCCTTTATAATGACCACATAAAATAATGATGTTTTCTTTTAAGGAGAGTGTATTGGCAATTCCTTGATTTAGAGTTTCCCCATCTGGAGACATATAAATAATTTCATCATATTCTCTTTCTGCTTTTAATTTTGAAATACACTTATCGATAGGTTCAATCATCATGACCATTCCAGCTCCACCGCCAAACTGATAGTCGTCTATTTGGTTGTATGAATTTGTTGCAAAATCTCTTAGGTTATGAAAATGGACAGAAACCAATCCCTTGTCAATAGCACGTTTTAAAATAGAAGCTTCAAACGGGCTTTTTAATAATTCTGGTAATACGGTGATGATGTCAATTCGCATTGTATAATTTAATTATTTTTTGTAAAGATATTATATTTCAGTCACAAAAAAGCCCGAGGATAAATCAACGGGCTCTTCAGAAATAGTTTATTTTCTATTAATAATAGGTAAACCTTCTTACTTTCGAAATATACTTTGCCAATCTAATTACTTGGTGGCTATATCCATATTCATTATCATACCAAACATACAATACAACGCTTTTTCCATTTTTGGCAACGATGGTAGCATTGCTATCATAAATTGCTGGAGCCGAAGTCCCAACAATATCACTAGATACTAATTCATTGTTTAATGAATATTGAATTTGCTCTACTAATTCACCTTCCATTGCATATTTTCTAATGATTGCATTCAGGTCTTCTTTAGTAGTTTCTTTATTTAATTCTAAATTCAGAATCGCTAAAGAACCATTAGGAACAGGAACACGAATTGCACTTGATGTTAGTTTTCCTTCAAAAGAAGGTAATGCTTTAGAAACTGCTTTTCCAGCGCCAGTTTCGGTAATAACCATATTCAATGCTGCAGCACGACCTCTTCGGTATTTCTTGTGCATGTTATCTACCAAATTTTGGTCATTGGTATATGCATGAATTGTTTCTAAATGTCCGTGAACAACACCTAAAGTATCTTCAACAGCTTTTAAAACTGGAGTAATTGCGTTAGTGGTACAAGAAGCAGCAGAATATATATCTACTTGATCTGGATTGTAATCTAAATGATTTGCACCGTGAACAATATTTGGAATTCCTTTTCCTGGAGCAGTAAGTAAAACTTTAGCAACTCCTTTTCCTTGAAGGTGACGACCTAAAGCAACTTTATCTCTAAAAGCACCTGTGTTGTCTATTACAAGTGCATCTTTTATACCATATTGAGTATAATCAATATCTTCAGGATTGTTTGCAGAAATCATGTGAACCGTAGTGTCATTAATGATTAATGCTTGATTTTCTTCATCTATAGAAACAGTCCCCGCAAAATCTCCATGAACAGAATCCATTTTAAGTAACGATGCTCTTTTCTCTAAAACCGTTTTGTCTATGTTTCCTCTGGTAACAATTGCTCTAAGTCTCATCTGACTTCCTTTACCAGCTTTGCTCATTAATTCTCTAGCCAGTAGGCGACCAATACGCCCAAAACCATATAAAACAACATCTTTAGGAGTAATTCCGTTTCCGTCTTTAGCTTCTTTTAATTTTTCAGTTACAAATGCTAATGCATCTGTATACTTATCATCTTCTAATAAATACTCATAAGTAAGTTTACCAATATCTAATTTTGATGGAGGTAAATCTAATGCTGAAATTGCTTGAGCAATTTCAACCGTATCAAAAATTGAAATAGGTTTTTGCACAAAATCTTTAGCGTACTTGTGAAGGCTTAAAATATCACTTACACTTCGGTCAATAAGTTGATTTCTAAAAAGCACTAACTCAATGGATTTGTCATACCAAAGGTCACTAGCAATTTTAATAAATTCAACAGTAGCTTTTCGGCGATCTGTTTGATAAGACAGTTCTTTTTCATAAACGTCTGCAATACTCATAATATTAAGATTTAAGTGGTTAAATATTTTGTAAAAATACTTCTTTTAAAAAGGACAATGAAGAGTATTGTATAAAAAAACAGTATCATTTTCTTTAAAATAGTTATAATCCAGCAAAGTAAATGTACCAGCAATAATACTCTCTAATAATAAATGAAATATCTTTTCCAGAGTATTCTGGCATTTAATAATAACGAATCGTTATGTTTAGTTGTTTAAAACTAATAGCTATCAAACCAACATAAGGTTAGTTAAACTCCATTTCTAGTATGATTGCATCAAAGTAGTTTATTATATTTGTCGAGAATGAAAATAGAATTTTACAAATATCAAGGAACGGGGAATGATTTCGTAATTATAGACAATCGGTTAGAGACTTTTCCAAAGAATGATGCCCAGCTAATTTCCAAAATATGTAACCGTAGGTTTGGAGTAGGAGCAGATGGATTGTTATTGTTGGAAGATCATTCAACCCTAGATTTTACAATGGTATATTTTAATGCCGATGGAAACCTTGGCTCTATGTGTGGTAATGGTGGGAGGTGTATGGTGCATTTTGCAAAATTCCTGAATATAATTGAAGACAAAACACAATTTGAAGCCGTTGATGGAATGCACAAAGCAACTATTTCTGAAGGAATTGTTTCTCTTAAAATGAATGATGTAACTGAAATTAATGTTTCTTCAAATCACGTGTTTTTAGACACAGGATCTCCACATCATGTGGAGTTAGTAAAAGATTTGAAAAACTATAATGTTGAAAAAGAAGGAGCAGAGATTAGAAATACTGCCTACGGAAAAGAAGGTTCAAACATTAACTTTGTAGAATTAATTAACGATACTACATTCGAAGTAAGAACTTACGAACGTGGCGTTGAAGCAGAAACGTTATCTTGCGGAACAGGAGTGACTGCTGTGGCAATTGCTTTGTTTGAAACTAATAAAACAACTTCAAAAACCGTTACTCTAAATACTAAAGGCGGAATCTTAACAGTTGGTTTTAATAAAACAGAAACGGGGTATACCAACGTATATTTGGAAGGCCCAGCAACTCAAGTTTATAAAGGGGTTTGGCAATGAAAACGTTAACAGGAAAAAATATACTACTCAGAGCTTTAGAGCCAACAGATTTAGACTTCCTTTATCAGATGGAAAACGATGAGTCTATTTGGGAGGTTAGCAATACCTTAGCACCTTATTCTCAGTTTATATTAAAACAATATTTAGAAAACTCGCATAAAGATATTTTTGAAGTAAAACAATTGCGATTGGTTATTTCTACATTAAACAATCAGAATGCAATTGGTTGTATTGATCTGTTCGATTTTGATCCAAAACATCAACGAGTGGGGGTAGGGATTTTAATTTCTTCTACAGAGGATAAGCAAAAAGGATATGCTTCCGAAGCATTACAAATAGTAACTAATTACGCATTTACTCATTTAAATGTACATCAGGTTTATGCAAATATTTCTGAAGATAACTTAGCAAGTATCAAGCTTTTTGAAAAACTAGGGTTTTTAAAAACGGGAACAAAATTAGACTGGATTCACTCTAAAGGTTCTTATAAAAATGAATTACACTACCAATTAATAAATAATGTATCTTAAAAAAATTCTTCTTGCAGTAGTACTTATTGGGTTACTAATAATGGGTGGCTTTTCCTATTATGTATATAATGCTGTTTTTGTTCCAAATACAGCATTTAACAATGCTAAAGCTCACATATATATACCAACTGGAGCTAAGTTTAGTGATGTAATGGACGAATTGAGACCTTTATTAAAAGATCCTATTTCATTTGAAGCAGTTGCCAACCGTAAAGAATATTCAAATAATATTAAGTTTGGACACTTTATTATTAAAAAAGGAATGAATAATAATGATATTATTAATTCTATTCGAACAGGAAATGTGCCGATTCTTATAAAATTCAACAATCAAGAGCGTTTAGAAAATCTTGCAGGGAGTATTGCTAATCAGTTAGAAGGCGATAGTTTGTTTTTTCTGAAAGCATTTAGAAATGAAGAGTACTTAAATAAAAAGGGGTTTAATCAGGACAATGCTTTAGCAATGTATATTCCTAACTCCTATGAAGTGTATTGGAATATTTCGGCAAAAGGTTTTCAGGATAGAATGTATAAAGAGTATGAGAAATTTTGGAACGACAACCGAACTCAAAAGGCTAAATCTTTAAACCTAAGTAGGGAAGAAGTGATAAGCTTAGCAGCTATTGTACAAAAAGAAACCGCAAAAGTTGATGAACGTGCTAAAGTTGCTGGGGTTTATGTTAATAGAATTAAACGCGGTATGATGCTTCAAGCGGATCCTACGGTAATATATGCTAAAAAAAAGGCAGAGAATGATTTTAACCAAGAGATAAAACGTGTTTTATATAAAGATTTAGAATTGGATTCTCCTTACAATACGTATAAAAATACAGGAGTTCCTCCTGGACCTATTGCAATGCCTGACATATCTTCAATAGATGCTGTTTTAAATTATGAAAATCATAGGTATTATTATTTTGTAGCTGATGTTACAAATTTTGGGTATCATAAGTTTGCTAAAACGTTATCTCAACACAACAGAAATAAGCAAGAATATATACGTTGGATTTCTCGACAACGAATAAATAGATAGCTTAAATCTTCTAATTTTAACATTTCATAATTTTTTTTAAGTGCTTCATCGGTAATATTTCACTTGTTATCTAATAGTTTTGATTTCATTATAAAGTAGGAAATAGCCTACGTAATTTTGCATTGTATTAAAATGATGTTAATGCAATTAAGCTTTTTAAATAATTATTAAAAGTTTTGTATCTTTGCCCGCTGAAATCGAGGGTGTAAAATTAACATCTAAAATTTATATAAAATGAAACGTAACTTATTTAAAACAAGTTTATTACTTATTGTTCTGCTAGGCCTAACGACAAGTTTTTCGTTTAGAAAAAAAGTAGATTTGTCACATTATAAGATGGTAGATGTAGAGGTTTGCTATTATGTGCCTAATGAAGATGAAGTTATAGTACAGGAATCTACGGAGGTTTCTAGTTATATTTTCTTAGGAAAATCATATATAGGGTTTAAAGAAGCGTTAGGTTTTAAAGAATCTAGAGGTGATTATTCAGTTATTAATAAATTTGGTTACTTAGGTAAATACCAATTTGGAAAAAACACTTTAAAATTAATTGGCATATATGATGCTAGTAATTTTATTTATGATTCTCATCTTCAAGAAAAAGCATTTTCAGCGAATACTTCTAGAAATAAATGGATACTTAGAAGGGATATCAATAATTATGTAGGGACTTATGTTGGGGGAATAAAAATTACGGAATCAGGAATTCTTGCTGCTGCACACCTTGCTGGTGCAGGTAATGTGAAAAAATATTTAAGAAGTGGAGGTGCAGTTACTTTTAGTGATGCTTTTGGTACTTCTATAGAATATTACCTCAAGAAATTTTCTGGATATGATACTTCTTTTGTAGTAGCCAATAAAAAAGCGAAGGTTTAAATACTGCTACTTTTGAATAATAAACATGGTGGGTCTTTTAGAAAGATCCACCTTTTTGCTTTTCCATTCTTCTGCGGTATACGTTTTAATATATTCTGTAGATAATGTAATATCACAAGCAATACATAGTTTTGATTGTGGCTGAAGAGTACTAATAACACTTTCTAACATTTGATTATTACGATACGGAGTTTCAATAAACAATTGCGATTGGTTTTGTTCTTCAGAAAGTCTTTCTAATCGTTTAATTTCTTTTCTTCTTTCTCGTTTGTCAATGGGTAAATAACCGTTAAATGCAAAGTTTTGGCCGTTAAAACCACTAGCCATCATTGCCATTAAAATAGAGGAAGGACCTACAAGGGGTACAACTTTAATGCCTTTTAAATGGGCTTGTTCTACAATTGCAGCTCCAGGGTCAGCAATCCCAGGGCATCCTGCATCAGAGATTACACCTATATCTTTTCCGTTAAGGCAGGGATTGAGCATATTAGGAATGTCATCTTTCTCTGTAAACTTATTAATTAAACTAAAGTGTAAATCTGGTTGAGACTTCTTAGGAACGATGCTTTTAATAAATGCTCTTGCGTTTTTTTCGTGTTCAACTACATAGTAATCAATTTCTTCGATAGCTTTTTTTACTAAATAGGGTAAAACTTCTAAAGGAGCAGTATCTCCCAAAGTACAGGGAATTAGGTATAGATTTCCGAGGGGTTTCATTTACAAATTATTTAATCACTAATTTTTTTATAATAGATTGTCCGTTTTCAGAATTAATTCTCACAAGATAGATGCCACTTTGTAATGAATTTACAGCGATTGTTTTTTCTGAAGTGTTTATAGCTTCTTCATATATAACTACAGAGCCTTTAATATCTAAAATGGTTATTGTAGAAATTTGATTATTATCTACTGAAACACGTACGCTATTAGAAGCTGGGTTTGGTATTAATGAAATCTCTAAAACATCAAAATCTTCCGTATCGAAAATTTCACCTCCAATAATTTTATAAATAGAACCAGAAATATCTGCTATGTATATTTCACCAGTAATGTCTTCCCCAAATGAGACCCAAAACCCCGTAAAATCACCATGATTAACTAAATTGTTATCGGTATCAACAGTCCCTATAATCCCTCCAATATCTGCAAAGAAATACAAGTCTTGAATATCACTATATACATTTCCGTGATATACATACCCTCCTGTAATCGAATTTCCGACAGAGTGATTGTATTCAGCTACAGGGAAAGTTAACTCTGAAGGGTCTGGGCAGCCACTTGTATTAAAAGGTTGTGATCCTTCGTAACAACGCCAACCATAATTAAGTCCCGCAGCATCTCCAGCTACTCTGTTAATTTCTTCTATTTGATTTTGCCCTACATCTGCAATCCAAAACTCATCAGTTTCACTATCAAATGAAAAACGCCAAGGATTACGCAAACCATACGCCCAGATTTCATCTAAAGCATTGGGATCTCCAACAAAGGGATTGTCGGCAGGTATTGTATAGTTATTTCCGCCATCGGTAGTATCGATGTCAATTCTTAGCATTTTCCCTAGTGGTAGTGTTAAGTTTTGTGCTCGGTTTCCTGGATCGCCTCCGCTTCCGCCATCACCTAATCCAATATATAAATATCCGTCTGATCCAAATTGTATGCAGCCTCCATTGTGATTGCTATAAGGTTGAGCTGCATCAAAAATAAGTAATGCAGATGTGGGGTCTGCTATATTAGGATCTGACCCATCTACAGTATATCTAGCTACTTGAGTATCGCCCGAGTTGTCTGTGTAATACACAAAAAAATATCCATTATTGGCATAGTCTGGATGAAATGCCAGTCCTAATAATCCACGCTCTCCTCCAGTCGAAATAATACTAGTAATATTCAAAAAGGGGGTTGTATTTATAGTTGCATCGGCATTTAATATTTTAATTTGCCCTCCTTGTTCTACAATAAAAAGACGATCATCACCAGCATTTTGAATATCTAATGGACTTAAGAATCCGTTTTTAAATAGTTCAATATCTACAGTTTGGGCATAGTTAAATAAAGAAATAAATAAAAAAGAATAAGTTAAAATATATTTTTTCATGATATGGATTTTTATTGGAGACTAAAGTAATAAAAAACACTTCAATAATAAAACTATAGGCGTTTTACAATTTCTTGGCAGGCTTGGTCTAGCATTTGGTATACACTTTCAAATCCTTGGTCACCACCATAGTAAGGGTCGGGTACGTCAACATTTTCAAAAGGGAATATTTCATCAAGTATTAATTGAACTTTTTTAGCTTCAGAAGTGTTTTTCGCTAACTGTAAAACATTTTCTTTATTAGAAGCATCCATTACAAAAATAAAATCAAACGCTTCAAAATCTTTTTGTGTAAATTGTCTTCCGCGTTGATTGGTAAGGTCAATTCCGTGGTTTTTGGCGACTTCAATACTTCTAGGGTCGGGAAGTTGACCAACATGCCAATGTCCAGTTCCTGCAGAATCTACAAAAACCATATTGGTGTCTATTTTAGATTTTAGAATGCCTTCAGCTAGAGGAGAACGGCAAATATTACCCAAGCAAACCATGAGTATTTTTGTTTTCATTTCTGAAGTAAATTTAAGTAAGCTAAACTATTTACAGTGTAAGTTTCTTTTTAAGATCTTCCACGTATTTTCTAAACTGCTTGTCTGTACTAGATAAATTATCTACAGTTTTGCATGCGTGAAGAACAGTGGCGTGATCACGTTGTCCAATTTGTGAACCTATAGAAGCTAAAGATGCCTTAGTCAATTTTTTAGCAAAAAACATTGCCAATTGTCTTGCTTGCACAATATGGCGTTTTCTTGTTTTTGACTGAAGGGTATCCACATCCATTTGAAAATACTCACTAACAATTTTCTGAATATAATCGATAGAAACTTCACGACTCGTATTCTTAACATAATTATCAACTATTTTCTTCGCAAGATCAATAGTGATTTCTTTTTTATTGAATGAAGAATGGGCAATTAATGAAATGATTGCTCCTTCTAGTTCTCTAATATTAGTCTTGATATTATTAGCTAAGAATTCAATAATATCTTCTGGCATTTCAACACCATCACGATATAGTTTGCTTTTTATAATAGCAACTCTAGTTTCGTAATCTGGATGATTTAATTCAGCCGAAAGTCCCCATTTAAAACGGGATAATAAACGTTGTTCAATATCAATCATATCTACAGGAGCTTTGTCACTTGTTAAAATGACTTGTTTTCCGTTTTGATGTAAGTGATTGAATATATGGAAGAAAACGTCTTGAGTTCCAGCTTTTCCTGAAAGTAATTGAATATCGTCTACAATAAGAATGTCAATAATTTGATAGAAGTGAATAAAATCATTTCTATTATTTTTCTTAACCGATTCAATATATTGTTGCGTGAATTTTTCTGCAGAGATATAAAGTACCGTCTTTTCTGGGTATTTATCTTTTATTTCAACACCAATAGCATGTGCTAAGTGTGTTTTTCCTAATCCAACTCCTCCAAAAACTAATAGCGGGTTAAATGATGTTCCTCCAGGTTTGTTAGCAACTGCCATTCCAGCAGAACGTGCTAACCTGTTAGAATCGCCTTCTAAAAAATTATCAAAATTATAGTTGGGATTAAGTTGAGATTCAATTTTTACATTTCTAATGCCTGGAATTATAAATGGATTCCTAAGTTCAGGGTTTTTATTTTTAATTGCAACATCAATTTCTTGCGATCTTAAATGCCCGCGATTTGTACTTGGAATTTTTTCAGTAAAAGGTTGCTTGTTGCCATAAGTGTTTTCCATTTTAATAATGTAAACTAATTTGGCAGTTGTTCCCAATTCTTTGGTAAGAGCTACCTTAAGAATTTTTACATAATGTTCTTCTAACCATTCGTAAAAAAACTTACTAGGAACTTGAATACTCAATGCGTCGTTGGTAAGCTTAACTGCTTTAATAGGTTCAAACCATGTTTTGTAAGCTTGAGCGGTAATGTTGTCTTCAATAAAGGCCAGGCATTTATTCCAAACAGAGTCAGCAGTTTTGCTCATATTGACTTGAGGTATTAGGTTAGTTAAATTTGTTGGTTTTAATGTTAAATTGTTATGCCCCATAACAATAACTTTACATTGCAAATATGTGAACAAAAAAGTTAAAAAAAAAACTGTTTACCTATTGAATATTAAGTTTTTTTTCCTCATCTTATTCACGGATAAATCTACAATAAAACTTCCTCTTTTTCCCATATTATTTTGAAAAAAACACAAACAAAATTAAGAGTACGCTACGGTGAAACCGATAAAATGGGAATCGTATATTATGGTAATTATGCTGATTATTTTGAACAAGGACGTACAGAATGGTTACGCTCATTAGGGTTTTCATACAGATATATGGAAGAGAATAATGTACATTTACCAGTAATTAACCTTAATGTAGATTATAAAAAACCTGCACTATATGATGATGTGATTACTATCACTACAAAATTAGTGAAAATTCCTTCAGTAAGAATTGAATTTTATTATGAAATTCACAATCAAGATGGGATGCTTTTAGCTACAGGGACTACCACTTTGGTTTTTGTAAATAGTACAACGGGTAAACTAAGAAAGGCTCCCAATTATCTTTTAGAAAAATTAAAAGAGGATTAGATTTCTTCCTCTTTTTTAATAGAAACCTTATAAGTAGTGTCAAAGATTTCAAAAATACGTTTCGCTTCTTTTTTTCTTACTGAAATGGTATATTCACAATCCAATTCTAATTTCTGATTGATGATGTTCAATTTTTCATCTTTTACAATTCGCATGACAGTATTCATTTCTGGATACTTAAAAT
The DNA here is from genome assembly GCA_030591585.1 of Flavobacterium sp. GTDB lineage: Bacteria > Bacteroidota > Bacteroidia > Flavobacteriales > Flavobacteriaceae > Marifrigoribacter. Next base: position 12,568 of record JAUVAS010000028.1, read on the forward strand.
TTAAGATAAAATCTTCATTAATAGTTCTTTTTACTATTTTGGAAGCTTCCAAAGCTAATTTGGCGCTTGTTTTATAGGCTTGAATCAATCCGCCAACTCCCAACTTTGTTCCGCCAAAATAACGAACCACTACAACCAATACATTAGTAAGGTCAAACGATTGTAGTTGTCCGTAAATAGGCATTCCTGCGCTATTAGATGGTTCTCCATCATCATTAGCTCTGTAATGTTCGTAGCTTTTTCCTAATTGCCACGCATAACACCAATGACGTGCATTATAATGCTGTTTTTTTAATTGTTCAATATGGTTTTTGATTTCTTCTTCAGTAGTAACAGGAAATGCATACCCATAAAACTTGCTGGCTCTGTCTTTAAAAAGTGTTTCATTTGAAGGCTTGGTAATGGTTTTATAGGTGTCTTTTTCGGTTTCCATTATAGTGCTATTAAAATGATGCTTATAATGGCAAGTGCGATTCCTATCCAATTCTTCGGAAGGAGTTTTTCTTGAAATAGCACTATACCGGCAATTGTAGATAAGGTGACAATGGATACATTATTAACTGCAAATATCCCTGAACTTTCTAAGATATCACTTCGCAGTGCTTTTACTAATAGGTATATGGAAAAATAGTTGGGGATTCCTAAGGCGATTCCGCCAATTATATTTTTGAATTCAAACGTTACATTTCCTTTAGAAAATTTAAAAGCAACTATAATTATACCTAAAATAGCAGCACTAAAAAATATAGTAGCCGAAAAAATTGAAATATCATTTTCTGCAACATACTCTTCTTCTAAAAATTTAATTGTGGTATCAATAACTCCACTTCCGAGTAATACTAAAATAGGAAGATAAAAATCTCTTTTCTGAAGTTTAATACCATGGCTAGACTTTACCGAAACTAAATAGACTGCTGCTAATGCAAATAAAATTCCAATAGCTTTTAGCAATCCAAGACTTTCATTATAATAAACTAAGCCAAAAATTATTGGAATTATAACACTCATTTTAGTAGCCACAGAAGCCACAGAAAGTCCATTTGTCTGAGTTACTTTTCCAATAATGACAAAGATGACTATAAATAAGACCCCTAAGCCAAAAGTATAATAAAACCAATCCATCTCCATAACGTTAGAAACAGATAAATTAGAAAACCCAACTTGATATTTATAAGCAATCATGCTCGTTATAAAAGCAACGATATAGTTAACAACTATTGCTTGTAGTATGTCTACTTTATAACGTTCATAGAGTTTAAAAACAATAAAGATGAAGGTAAATACGAGTATGCTGGCAATTAAATAAATCACTTGTTCAGGTTTGGGGTTAAATTAAAACAATTCTTTTTTAATAGTAAAGAGATTAATTACATCTTCGGTGGCAGGGTTGATATTCCAAGTATAAATCCCAAGTTCTTTAGCAGTATCGGTATTCTCTTTGGTATCGTCTATAAATAAACAGTCATTTGGAGTAAGTTTATGAGTATTTAAAACAAACTCATAGATATCGATATTAGGTTTTCTGAAATGAATTTCTTGAGAAAGATAAAAAGCATCAAAGCATTTTTGAAAGCGTAGGTATCTTTCTAATCCCATATTCTCAATTACTTTTTCAATATGTAAATCGTTAGTATTACTTAATAAGATTAATTGATATGTTTTATTTTTTGAAAGTTCTTCAATAAATTCCAATCTATATTCTGGAAAATCTAAAATAATGGCATTCCACGCAGCGGTTAATTGTTCGCTAGTTTGATTTGGAAATAAATTTAAATAGGAGCTTATAAATGTTTCAGTATTTATTCGTCCTGTTTCATACTGAATATTAATTTGAAGCATTTCTTCGGTAAAAGAAGTAATTCCTATTTTTTTTAATTCTAGTAAGGTAGATTCTTTATTAAGATTGATAAATACATCACCAAAATCAAATATTAGGGTTTTAATCATTGCTGTAGGTCTTTAAAGTATCTTCTTTTAGTTTTATTTCTGAAATAAGTCTCCCTGATAATGAAGGAGCTCTCGTTCCTTTGGTAAATGGTGTAATTCCAGAAAATACTCTTGCTTCATCCCAAAGGTTAGCGTCTATAAAAGTTTGAAGCGTTTTACTGCCTCCTTCAATAATCACTGATTGGATTTTATACCTATATATAATGTCACAAATTTGTGAGGAAATTTCTTCAGAGAAATTAATGACTTCATAAAAAAGATGGCCTTTGTTTGAAACTTCCTTTTCAGTAATAATGATGGTTTTTACACGAGTATCTAAAACCGAAGCATTGTCAGGAACTCTTAATGTTCTGTCCAATACAATCCTAATAGGTGAATTTCCTTTCCAGTCACGTGTGGTCAAACTAGGGTTGTCCTCCAAAACAGTATTGGTTCCTACTAAAATAGCTTGCTCTTCAGCACGCCATTTATGCACTAATTGTCTTGAAATTTTATTGGTTATCCAAACAGGTTTTGCGTCATTGCGAATCACGTTTTTTTCGTGATGTGGCAACCTGCTCATTGTAGCATTATTTGGTGCAATAAATCCATCATTAGTTTCTGCCCATTTTAAAATAATATAAGGGCGTTTTTTTTTATAAAATGTAAAGAATCGTTTATTAAGTAGGTTGTTTTCTTTTTGTAAAACACCTTCAATTACATTGCATCCAGCATCTTTTAATAATTGGATTCCTTTTCCAGCTACTTTCGGATTAGGGTCTAAGCATCCAATTACCACATTTTTAATTCCTTTTTCAATAATTAGATTGGCACATGGAGGTGTTTTTCCGAAGTGACTACAAGGCTCCAAACTCACATAAATAGTTGCTTCTTTTAAAGCCGAAGGATCTTTAACACTTGCAATCGCACTGACCTCTGCGTGTGGCAAACCCGCTTGATAATGCCAGCCTTCTCCAATAATTTTATGCTGATGCACGATTACGCTTCCTACCAACGGATTTGGATAAGTGGTTCCTAAGCCATTTTTAGCAAGTTGTATGCAACGCAACATGTATTTTTCGTGTATCTTCACCTTGTAAAAATACACCGATTAATTTATATGAACGCACCCATTATTCGTCCTATTTTAAAAAAAGACAATCCACATATTGCTAGGGTGATACGAAAAGTGTTGGTAGACTTAGGTGTTCCAAAAGTAGGAACTGCCTATGCAGATAAAACGCTAGATACTTTATACGAAGTGTATCAAAAACCTCGTGCCATCTATTATGTGATAGAATTAAACGGAAAAATAATAGGTGGTGGTGGAATTTCTCAATTAGATAATTCTGAAGAAAATATATGCGAATTACAGAAGATGTATTTCTTAGAAGAAGCTCGTGGCTTAGGGTTAGGAACCCAAATGATCAACCTTTGTTTAGAAAAAGCAACGAACTTTATGTTTAAAAAATGTTATTTAGAAACGATGACTTATATGAAAGCTGCACAGAAATTATACCTTAAAAATGAGTTTACATACGTCGATGGACCTTTGGGAAATACAGGGCATTATTCGTGTCCGGTACACATGTTAAAAGATTTGTAGGTTTGAATTTAAAAGAATTAAAAGAAAATTTTATTCAGTCTATTTCTGAATTATACCCTTCAGAAGAAATACAATCATTCTTCAATTTATTTACTGAAAAGCATTTAGGAATGTCAAGAATTGAAATTGCTTTGCATTCAGGTAAAGAAGTTTCAGTTGAAAGTTTAAAAATAGTTGAAGATGCCATTCAGCGCCTTCAGCAGTTTGAACCCATACAATATATATTGGGTGAAACTGAGTTTTTTGGGCTTCCATTTATGGTTGATAGTAATGTGTTGATTCCAAGACCAGAAACAGAGGAGTTAGTTAATTGGATAATATTAGAGAATAAAGAGAAGAGAGGAGAGAGAAGAGACTCATTTTTTGCTAATGAGAAATCCAAAGTAATTCTTGATATAGGTACTGGTAGTGGATGTATAGCAATTTCACTGGCACACAGTTTACCAAATGATAGAATCTTAGCTATTGACATTTCAGAAGAGGCATTATATATTGCAAAGAAGAATGCTATTGCTAATAATGTATCTGTTAATTTTCAATTAATGGATATTTTAAAATTCAATCAAGCGCCATGGAGTTTGGTAGTTAAGGATTTGAAATTTGACACCATAGTGTCTAATCCACCCTACATTAGAGCGCAAGAAAAATCGCAAATAGAACCTAATGTTATCAAGCATGAACCTGCAATAGCTTTGTTTGTAGAAGATAACGATCCATTGTTGTTTTATAGAAAAATTGCTCAGTTTAGTCAGAAGTATTTAAAACCTGAAGGAACACTTTTCTTTGAAATAAATGAATACCTTAGTGAGGATTTAGCTTTTATGTTAAGTCAGGAGGGTTTTATAGATATTGAAATAAGAAAAGATATGTTCGGAAAAGATCGAATGGTAAAATGTAAAAAAGATGAGAAAATTAGATAGTATATGTGTGTTTTGCGGAAGTAGCGAAGGAAACGATACTGCCATTATTGAAGCAGCTTCAGTATTAGGAAAAATATTTGCAGAAAGAGACATTACCTTAGTCTATGGTGCTGCCAAAATAGGTATTATGGGTTTAGTAGCAAAAGCCGTGTTAGAAAATAAAGGAAAAGTAATTGGTGTTATTCCTGAATTCCTTAAACTTAAAGAAGTAGTCCATCTAGGTTTAACTGAAATTATAACGACTCAAAATATGCACGAGCGTAAAATGATCTTGCAAGAAAAAAGTGATGGATTTATTGCATTACCTGGAGGAATGGGAACTTTTGAAGAACTTTTTGAAATTCTTACTTGGCTACAATTGGGGTTACATTCTAAACCCATTGGCTTGTTAAATGTAAATCATTTCTACGATGATTTAATTGCAATGTTAGAAAAGATGGTTAAAAAAGGGTTTTTGAAGATAGATAATTTGGAGCTTCTTTTGGTAGATGATGACATTGATTCGTTACTTCAGAAAATGAAAAATTTTAAAGACCCACAACAACCAAAATGGCTAAATATTGATAGGATATAATATTTAATGAATAAAAGACTATTCAAGGTTCATTTGTCCTCCTGAATTTAATTCAGGATCCATTATAAAAGATAGGATAATACCATTGTGGATTCTGGGTCAAGCCCAGAATGACAAAAAGGAACACTTAACTTATTAACTTTTGTACGCTATTTCTTAACAAAATTTGTTTGTTAGTATTCAAACACTCTATATTTAAGGTTATTAACCATTAAAATTTAATAAAACATGAGTGCATCAAAAAAGTATTTTGCGGAGGCCTTAGGGACTTTTGCCTTGGTATTATTCGGTTGTGGAGCAGCTGTAATTGCAGGAGTTTCGGGAGCTGGTCCTGCTGGGATTGGTCTTCTAGGAATTTCACTAGCCTTTGGTTTAGCAGTTGTTGTTATGGCGTATACCATTGGTCCAATTTCAGGTTGCCATATTAACCCAGCTATTTCTATAGGGATGTTGGTCGCTGGTAAATTATCAATGAAGGACACTGTAGGATATGTAATTTCTCAATGTATTGGAGCAGTATTAGGAGCAGGAGTTTTATATATGTTAGCCACTGGTTCTGCTGGTTTTGATATAACTGTAAATGGACTAGGACAAAATGGATGGGGCCCAGGTTATGGTGGAGAGTATGATATGATGGCCGCTTTAACAGCAGAATTTATATTTACCTTTTTATTTTTAATGGTAATTTTTGGTACTACTGCAAAAGACGCTTCGCCACAAATGGCAGGATTAGCGATAGGATTTGCTTTAGTCTTGATCCATTTAGTGGTGATTCCAATTACAGGAACTTCGGTGAATCCAGCGCGTAGTTTAGGTCCAGCTGTGTTTGCTGGCGGTGTAGCATTGAGTCAGTTGTGGCTGTTTATAGTGGCTCCTATTGCAGGAGGAGTATTTGCTGCTTTGGTAAGAAATATCTTTGTAGACGATTAATAACTATTTGTTTATAATTTTTATAGAAACCTGCTAGTATTTTAAACCTAGCAGGTTTCGTTTATTATATTTGTTTTATGAATATGGAAGAACAAATCAATCAACTTAGAGAAGCGCTTCGGAAACATAATTACAACTATTATGTCTTGGATAATGAAACAATATCTGATTATGATTTTGATATAAAATTAAAAGAACTTCAGAAATTAGAAGAAGCACATCCTGAGTTTTATGATGCCAATTCACCAACATTAAGAGTAGGAGGTGAGATTACCAAAAATTTTAATACCGTAAAGCACGATTTTAGAATGTATTCGTTGGCAAATTCTTATTCAAAAGAAGATTTAGAAGATTGGGAAACTCGTATTAAAAAGTTGGTAGATGGAGCTGTGGAATATACCTGTGAGCTTAAATACGACGGTGCTTCTATAAGTTTAACTTACGAGAATGGAGCCTTATTAAGAGCAGTAACTCGTGGGGATGGGTATCAAGGTGACGAAGTGACTGCCAATATAAAGACGATAAACTCTATTCCGTTAAAATTGAAAAGTGATTTTCCAAAACGATTTGATATTCGGGGGGAAATTGTACTTCCGTTTGAAGGATTTAATAAAATGAATGAAGAACGTATTGAAGCGGGAGAGGAGCCTTACCGAAACCCTAGAAATACCGCTTCAGGAAGTTTAAAATTACAAGATAGTAGCGAGGTTGCAAGACGCCCGTTAGATTGTTTGTTATATCATATTGTTGGTGAACGACTTCCTATTAATACTCAATTTGAAAGTTTAGAAAAAGCGAGAGATTGGGGGTTTAAAGTTCCAGCAATAGCCAAAGTAGCCAAAAGTTTGAAAGAGGTTTTTGAGTTTGTAGATTACTGGGATGTACATCGTCATGATTTACCTTATGAAACTGATGGTGTGGTAGTAAAAGTAAATAGTCTTTTTCAGCAAGAAGAAATGGGATATACGGCTAAGTCACCCCGTTGGGCGATTGCTTATAAATTTAAAGCAGAGCAAGCCGTTACTGTTTTAAACGAAATCACTTATCAGGTAGGAAGAACAGGAGCTATTACGCCAGTTGCGAATTTAGAACCTGTAGAATTAGCGGGAACTATTGTAAAACGAGCTTCGTTACACAATGCAGATCAAATTGAAAAACTAGATATACGAGTAGGAGATACCGTTTTTGTTGAAAAAGGAGGAGAAATTATCCCTAAGATTGTAAAAATTGATTTGGAATTAAGAAACCCAAACTCACAACCCACTCAATATAGTACTCATTGTCCAGAATGCAATACAGAATTGGTACGGCAAGAAGGAGATGCCAAGCATTTTTGCCCGAATGTAGATGGTTGCCCACCCCAAATTATGGGAAGGATTCAACATTTTATTTCTCGAAAAGCGATGGATATCGACGGACTAGGTTCTGAAACAGTAGCACTTTTAGTAGAAAACGGATTGATAAAAAACTATGCAGATTTATATGAATTAACCGTAGAGCAAATCCTTCCCTTAGAACGAATGGCAGAGAAGAGTGCAGAAAATCTAGTAGCAGGAGTGGAGATTTCTAAACAAATACCTTTTGAAAGAGTGCTTTTTGCATTGGGGATTCGGTATGTTGGTGAAACAGTTGCTAAAAAATTAGCCAAACACTATAAAAATATTGAGGGACTAGCAAATGCTACCGAAGAAGAATTAATTAATGTAGATGAAATAGGAGATGTGATTGCGAAAAGTGTGATAGGTTTCTTTACTTCCGAAGAAAATATAGAAACTATTGAGCGATTAAAATCGTATGGAGTCCAATTAGAAATATCACAAGAAGAATTAGCCAATCAAACCAACAAACTAGAAGGTAAAATCTTTGTGGTTTCGGGAGTGTTTACAAAAGTTTCCAGAAACGAATTAAAGAAGTTGATTGAGCAAAACGGAGGAAAGGTATCGAGTTCCATTTCTAAAAAGACTAGTTATGTGGTGGCTGGAGAGAATATGGGACCCAGTAAAAAAGCAAAAGCAGAAAGTTTGGAAGTGTCAATTATTACCGAAGATGATTTTTTAATACTAATTTCTTAATTGAAGTAAATTCATTCTAATAATGTATTTTTGTTACTAACTATTTTATTAGATGTTTAAAAGTTTACAAAGACGATATTTACTAAAAAAAATTGATAGAAATCTTAAAAATAGAGACCTGTCTAATTTAAATAATAAGGCAATTACATTAGGTTTTTTAGTAGATGAAGATCTCTTTAATGATTTTGAAAAGCTATATGCTATTTCAGAAAGAATGGGATTGCATTGCAAGGATGTAAAGATTTTTACGTTCATGAATGTGAAGAAAAAATTACCTTCATTAAGACAAAATCAGATTAACAATAAAGAATTTTCTTGGAAAGGGATTATTCAAAATCAAAATACAAATGAGTTTTTAGCACTTCCTTTAGATGTTTTAGTAGGCTATTATAAAGGGAAAAACTATTTTTTAGATTTAATGATGTCTAAAAGCAAGGCAAAATTTAAAGTTGGTTTTAATGGAGTTGACAGTCGCTTGTTTGATTTAATTATTGATGTGAATCCATTACAGGTAGAAAAATTTGGACAAGAGCTGATAAAATATTTAAGAATTTTAAATAAGATTAATTAAAAAGAGATCCCGCATTCACGAGGAGATAAAAAGTTATTCCAATCAAGTCGGAACAATAAATATGAAAGAACTAATAGGAACAGGAGTCGCATTAATCACACCTTTTAAAGAAGATTTTTTGGTAGATGTAGAAGGATTGAAAAATGTGGTGAATTTTAATATAGATAATGGAATTGATTATTTAGTGGTTTTAGGCACAACAGCTGAAAGCGCCACTTTGTCTAAAAAAGAAAAACAATTGGTTATTGACACAATAATTGAAGTTAATGACGGAAGGCTTCCTTTAGTTTTAGGGATTGGAGGAAACAATACAGCCGCTGTTGTTGAAGAAATTAAAACAACCAATCTTTCCAATTTTACAGCTATTTTATCAGTTTCTCCTTATTACAATAAACCGAGTCAAGAAGGGATTTATCAACATTTTGCAGCGATTTCAAAAGCTTCAGACACCCCAATTATTGTGTATAATGTTCCGGGGAGAACAGCTTCAAATATAAACCCTGAAACGGTAATTCGTTTGGCTAATGATTTCGAAAATATTGTTGCCATAAAAGAGGCAGCTGGAGATATAGTGCAGGCAATGAAATTAATTGATGGATGTCCAGAGGGCTTTCTTGTAATTTCTGGTGATGATATGATTACGCTTTCTATGGTATTAGCTGGTGGGGCAGGAGTGATATCTGTTATTGGAGAAGGTTTTCCGAAGGAGTTTTCAGAAATGGTAAAATTAGGGTTGGACAAAAAAGTAGCAGAAGCCTATAAAATTCATTATAAATTAGCACCTGCAATCGATTTTATTTTTGCAGAAGGAAACCCTGTAGGAATCAAAGCTGTTTTCAAAAAACTTGAAATTTGTGGAGATACAGTAAGGTTGCCATTAGTTGGAATAAGTGAAAATTTGCGTTCAGAAATAGATTCTTTTATTGATAAATTTTAAAATGTATTTTATTAATCAAGTTAAATATTTCAAAAATGGGATTATACTTATAAAACTTACAATATTTTAGCACCTTAATAAGTTTTTGTTATCACGTATAATTCATTACTTTTGCACGATGTTTTTTAAAACTATGAGAACAAGTTTACTAGTATTATTTACAATTTTTATTTTTGCTTCATGTAGCGAATACCAAAAAGTATATAAAGGTACAGATGCAGGAGCGAAATTTGCCTTTGCAGAATCCCTTTATGTTCAAGGAAAATATAAAAAAGCCTTGAAATTAATGGAACAAATTGTTCCTGTGTATAGAGGAAAACCACAAGCAGAAAAACTTATGTATATGTATGCGAATACATATTACAATTTAGAGGATTTTTATCTTGCAGGTTATCAATTTGAACGATTTGCAAATTCATACCCTAAAAGTGATAGTGTAGAAATGGCATCATATAAATCTGCTATTAGTTATTATGAGCTTTCACCTCGTTATTCATTAGATCAAAAAGACACATATACAGGATTAGAAAAATTACAAATATTTATAGATACATATCCAGATTCTGACTACCGATTAGAAGCAAATAAAAAAGTAGCAGAATTAAGATATAAACTAGAGTTAAAGGCAATAGAAACTGCAAAACAGTATTTAAAAACAGGCGAAGCTTTAGGTTCGTATAGTAACGCTATTGCAGCTTTCGATAATTTTATTAGTGATTATCCAGGTTCAGAATTTAGAAAAGAAGCGTTTTTTGGAAGGTTAGAAGCTGAATACGAACTTGCAAACCATAGTGTTCCAGCTAAAGTAAATGACCGTTTACTGATTGCATTAGAATATTATGCTGATTTTATAAAATATTATTCAGATAGTGATTTAATGCCTAAAGCAACCGAAATAAAAGAAGATATAGACAGTAGATTAACATCAACAGAAAAGTCAAGTTAACAAAAATAATATGAAAGATTTAAAAAATTCAGAAGCCCCTTCAAGCACAACAACTATCGATAAAAATTTAATTGATGCGCCTACTAACAATATTTATGAGGCAATTTCAATTATATCTAAAAGAGCGGTTCAGATTAATGGAGATATTAAAAAAGAGCTTCTTGAAAAATTAGATGAATTTGCTACTTATAATGATAGCTTAGAAGAAATTTTTGAAAATAAAGAACAAATTGAAGTTTCAAAATTTTACGAAAGACTTCCAAAATCACATGCGATTGCAGTTCAAGAATGGTTAGACGATAAAATCTACCATAGAAATACTCAAGACGAAGAAATAGAAGAATAAAAAATGTCTGTTTTAAGCGGTAAAAATATATTACTTGGCGTTACAGCGGGTATTGCTGCTTATAAGTCAGCATTTTTAGTGCGCCTTTTAATTAAAAAGGGCGCCTATGTAAAAGTGATAATGACTCCTTCTTCAAAGGAATTTGTTACCCCTTTAACACTTTCTACCTTATCTAAAAATGAGGTTTATTCTACATTTACCAATGAAGAAGATGATAATGCCCAATGGAATAACCACGTAGAGTTAGCCCTTTGGGCAGATTTGTTTTTAATAGCTCCTGCTACTGCAAATACCATGTCAAAAATGGCAAATGGTATTTGTGATAATTTATTGATGGCAGTATACCTTTCGGCTAAATGTCCTGTTTATTTTGCTCCTGCAATGGATTTAGACATGTATAAGCATCCTACAACCTTGCAATCTTTTGAGAAATTAGAAAACTTTGGAAATATTCAAATTCCTGCGGAAGAAGGAGAATTAGCAAGTGGATTAATTGGGCAAGGAAGAATGGCAGAGCCAGAAGTAATCATATCGTTTGTTGAAAATGACTTATTAGATAAGCTTCCGTTGAAAGGAAAGAAAATTCTAATAACAGCTGGACCAACATTTGAAGCTATTGACCCTGTTCGCTTTATAGGAAACCACTCTAGCGGAAAAATGGGATATGCTTTGGCTGAAGTTGCTGCAAACATGGGAGCTCAAATAACTCTTATTTCAGGACCAGTTAGTGTATCAATTAGTCATAGTTTTATTAAAATAATCAATGTAACATCTGCAAGTGAGATGTATGAGGAAACTCATAATTATTTTAAAGAATGTGATATAGCAATTCTTAGTGCTGCGGTTGCAGATTTTACTCCTATAGAAAAAGCTGCTCAAAAAATTAAAAAGAAAGAAGATACTTTAACTATAGAGCTTAAAAAAACAAAAGATATTTTGGCTTCCTTAGGTAAAATAAAAGAAGAAAAATATTTAGTTGGATTTGCATTAGAAACCGAAAACGAATTAGAAAACGCAAAAACGAAACTGAAAAAAAAGAATTTAGATTTAATTGTGTTAAATTCGCTAAATGATAAAGGAGCAGGCTTTAAAACAGATACTAATAAAGTGACATTGATTAGTAAAGGCAATAAAGTTCTTCCATTTCAAGTTAAATCCAAGAAAGAAGTAGCAACAGATATTTTACACTATATTATAAAACAAATCTATGTCTAAATATATACTAATAGTTTCATTTTTATTTGCATCATTTATTAGTTCTGCACAAGAACTAAATTGTACGGTCTCTATAAATGCTGACCAAACAGGACAACAAAATTTGCAGGTTTTTAGAACATTAGAATCTCAATTAATAGATTTTATTAATACTACTAATTGGACAAATAAAACCTATAAAAATCAAGAGCGAATAGACTGTAATATGTCAATAATTATTACAGATTTTGAATCAAATCTTTTTAGCGCAACGATACAAATTCAAGCTTCGAGACCTATATATTCTTCTACATATGCAAGCCCCATCTATAATTATAATGATAAGCAGTTTAATTTTAGCTATAGTGAGTTTGAGCCATTAAATTTTAATATTAATACATTTGATTCTAATTTAATCTCGGTTATTGCATTTCATGTCTATACTATTTTGGGCTTAGATGCAGATACTTTTGAATTAAATGGAGGAGAAGAGTATTTTGATACTGCTAAGCAAATTGTAAATACAGCCGCTTCAAGTGGATCTGCAGGTTGGAAATCTTCAGACGGAAATCAATCTAGATTTAGGTATAATGATGCCTTAGTTTCTCAAGTTTATAAAGAGTTTCATACCGCAATGTATGAATACCATCGCCAAGGGCTAGATCTTATGTCTCAATCACAAAAAGATGCAAAAAACAATATTATAAATGCTATTGGTATTTTGAAAGGTATTAATGATAGACGACCAAACTCTTATTTATTACGAACATTTTTCGATGCAAAAGCAGATGAGATTCAAAGCATTTTTACAGGAGGGCCTAATGTAAACATTACCGATCTTGTTAACAACCTTAATAGAATGGCTCCAACAAAACGTGATAATTGGAGTAAGATTCAGTTTTAATAATTACAATATATTGTAAAAAAACAATTCCTCATTCCTTTAGAAACTTAGAATACTTTTATATTTGTTTCTGTGATAACCAACCTTACCATAAAAAATTACGCTTTAATAGATGATATTGGTGTAAAATTCAACTCAGGATTAACCATTATTACTGGTGAAACTGGAGCGGGAAAGTCTATATTATTAGGCGCTTTAGCGTTGCTTTTAGGAAAACGTGCAGATTTAACAAGTGTAAAAGATATTTCGAAGAAATGTATAATTGAAGCAGAATTTAAATTAGATGAGCATTTACTTTTACCTGTATTTAGTAATAATAATTTAGATTTTGATCTTCACACTATTGTTAGAAGAGAACTATTACCTTCAGGAAAATCAAGAGCTTTTGTAAATGACACACCAGTTACCTTATCTCAGTTACAAGTAATTGCTCCTTATCTCGCAGACATTCACAGTCAGCATGAAACACTTTCTTTATTTTCTGAAACTTTTCAAATGGAAATAATTGATGTTTTGGCTGGAAATACAGGATTACTCAATAAATATTCGAAAAAATTAGCAGGTTATAATGAAGTTGCTGAAAACCTTGCAGAGCTTACATATAAAAAGGAAACAGATTCAAAAGAGCTAGATTACAACACCTTTTTGTATACTGAATTGATAGAAGCTAATTTAGAAAACCTAAATCAAGAAAAGTTAGAAGAAACCTACGAAACTCTTACAAATACAGAAGTAATTCAGGAATCATTATCGAAAGTAAATCAACTAATTTCTTCCGAACAAATTGGAACGCTTGAAACTATTAAAGAAGTAAGGTCAATATTAGGGAATCTTAGAAGTATTTCTTCAGAATTTGAAGAATATTGGAATCGAGTTAACAGTATTATTATTGAACTAGACGATCTATCTGAAAGTTTAGAACAAACAACCACTTCAATAGAAGCTAATCCCAAAGTATTATTCGAGATTAATAATTCGCTTCAGTTACTCTATAAACTACAACAAAAGCATGCTATAGATTCGGTTGACGGTTTGATTGATTTACAAAAATCATTAGCTTTAAAAATAGACAGTACCAATAATCTTGAAAATAGAATTGTTTCCTTAATAGTAGAACAAGAAAGGTTAAATATTGAGGTTAGTAAAATTGCAAGTAAACTTCATAAAAAAAGAATTGAAGTAATTCCTACATTAATTAAAAAGCTAAAAAAATTAGTAATAGACTTGGGTCTACCCAATGCACAATTTAAATTTGAAATAAGTACTACTTCAAATTTTAGAAAAAATGGAACCGATAGTTTACAATTATTATTTACAGCAAATAAAGGATTGGCTTTTGGTCCACTGAAGAAGGTAGCATCGGGAGGAGAGTTAAGTAGAATTATGCTTGCCATTAAAGCTGTTTTAGCAGAATATAAAATGTTACCAACAATGGTTTTTGATGAGATAGATACAGGACTTTCTGGCGAAGTTGCTTATAAAATGTCTGGTATTTTAAATATAATGAGTAAAACAATGCAAATTTTCTGTATAACACATTTGCCACAAATTGCGGCAGCGGGTAATCATCATATCAAAATTTATAAAGAAGATGTAAATGAAATTACGGTTACTAGATTAAAAATATTAAACAAAGAAGAACGTGTTAATGAATTAGCCGAAATGATTGGAGGAAAAATACTCACAGATGCTGCCCTAAATCACGCAAAAGAATTGTTGAATTAAAGTGTATATTTACAAACTTGTATAAATAATAGAAATAAAATTAATTAATAATATATGTCTTATAACTTATTAAAAGGAAAACGAGGAATAATTTTTGGTGCATTAGATGAGCAATCAATAGCTTGGAAAACAGCTGAACGAGTTGCCGAAGAAGGAGGGAAGTTTGTGCTAACAAATGCACCTATTGCTATGCGAATGGGGCAAATAAATGAGTTAGCAGAAAAAACAAATTCTGAAGTTATTCCTGCAGACGCTACAAGTATTGAAGATTTAGAAAACCTAATCGATAAATCTATGGAAATTCTAGGAGGAAAAATCGACTTTGTTTTACATTCAATAGGGATGTCTGTAAATGTGAGAAAAGGAAATCATTATACAGATCAAAACTATAATTACACTCATAAAGGTTGGGATGTTTCGGCAGGATCTTTTCATAAGGTAATGCAAGTTTTATATAAAAAAGATGCAATGAGTGAGTGGGGAAGTATAATTGCTTTAACCTATATGGCGTCACAGCGTGTTTTTCCAGATTATAATGATATGGCAGACAACAAAGCGTATTTAGAATCTATAGCGCGTAGTTTTGGATATTTCTTCGGAAAAGATAAAAAAGTACGTGTGAATACAATATCACAATCTCCAACACCTACTACTGCTGGACAGGGAGTTAAAGGGTTCGATGGTTTTATTGCTTATGCAGAAAAAATGTCCCCTTTAGGAAATGCTACAGCGATGGATTGTGCAAATTACACCATTGCTATGTTTAGCGATTTAACTAAACGAGTGACACTTCAAAATTTATATAATGATGGAGGGTTTTCCAATATGGGAGTTAGTAATGATGTGATGGATGAAATAACAAAAGGGAATACAAATGTTGAAGAATTTAAAGAAAATAATCTAAAGAAATAAACTTTTTATTTTACTAAATATACTAAAGGGTGATTTTAATTAATCACCTTTTTTTTGTCTAATACGCAGCTAGATACTTCTATAATAATACCATATTAGTAATATATTTTGAAGTATGAGTACTGTCGTGTGTGTTTATTAAATGAACAATCTCGACGGTTCTGTTTCGAGGTTGTTCATTTAATAAACGCATAAACAGGTTTCTTATCGAATAACACTTGTAACTCACTCTTTTTTTAGGTATATTTAAAGATTAATAACTATAAACAACTATTTAATTATGAAAAAATTTACTTTATTAATTGCTTTGTTTGTCTGCGCTATTGGTTTTAGCCAGCAAGAAGCAAGTTTGAGTGAGTGGGTGGATAATAATCCTACCCAAAATCAAACACAAACAAATACACCCATACAGGCAGTTAGTGCTAGCTCTTTGGGTGAGAGAGGTTCTGTTTTTATTCAAGAGACGTTGACACCAATTGTTTCTACAGGAAATCAAAGTTTTTTATCTGGAGAATTTTCTTTTACTGATTACACTAATGGTGTTACAGTAACTAGAGTACAAAATTCTTCAAATAGAAGAACACTTGTTACAGATTATCAAACTAGAGCTAGTAGTGCTGCTACATTCGATCAAACTAGATCTGCTGCTGCTACTACTACATTTACTGTTTTAGCAAACTTTCAAGCTGCTTGTTCAGGAACATTAGTTTCTGAAGATTTCTCTGGAGGTCCAGGTGGGATTACAACATGTGGTCCAATAGTTAGTAGTGCTGGAGATGGATGCTTTCCTGCAGGTGAAATAGAAGAAGGCTTTAATATACAAGCTTCAGCTGCTACAGATGTTATTTTTATAGATTCTGCACAAATTGGTAATACTTCTGTTTTAATGGGAGCTAATACTTTTGTTGAGATGACTTTAATTACTTTCACTGGTCCAGACGATGTTTTTTCAGTAGGTCATGATATTTGGAATAATTCTGATCCAGATACTGAATTTAGAGTATATGATACGGGAGGAGCATTAATGGACACTTTCAACCTTAATAATACCGTAGGTACAGAAAATTTCTTTGGTATCATGACAGATTATGCTATTGGTCATATTGAAATTGAAGGTGCCAATGGTAGTGGAGAACTATATGGTAACTTCCTATTTGGAGATTGTAATGCTGGTGGTGGTGGATCTACTTGTAGTGAAGAAAACGTTTCAAATGCTTTTGAAAATGCATTTACAACCTCAAGTGATCAAGCTCAAAGAATTGCAACAGATATCACAATCCCTATGGATACTGATATGACGTTAAATACTGTTATTACAAATATAATGGTTGTTGCAGGTTCTTCAGTGACAGCAATTGATGTTATTATTTATGATGATTTAGCTGGTTTACCAGGTGCTGCCTTAGACACACAGTTGGCAATTGTACCTAGCACTCAACCAGTAATAGGAACTGCTTTTGGTCTTGATGTTCTTGAAGTAACTCTTGACATTACTCCCTTAATGTTGGCTGGACAAGCTGGAGCTTCAACTACTTATTGGGTAGGAATTACTCCAACTACAAGTCCTGTTGGTCCTGCTTATTGGGAAGGAACTACTGCAACAATAGTAGGTAATGATTCAAGTTTTTCTTCAGATGGAGGGGTTACATGGAATGTTAATGCAGGCTGGGATCAAGTATATATTTTTGAAGGAAACTGCGAGACTATCGGCGGTGGTGGAGGCGGAGCATGTGCTGATGCTTTACTAGAAGTAAACCAAGACCTTGAAAACACTTGTATGGCAAACATTAGCCAAGGAGGACTTGCTCAATCATATATTGCTTTAGAGCCTATATCAGCTGGTGCGGGTATTAAATTTATTTCTGCCTCAACAGGAGAAAATGTAAATTTATCTCTTTGGGATGGACTTCCAAATGCAGGAGGAACGATGCTTGCAGCTGCTACTACTGTTACTGCAAATGACCCTTGGGCAGATGTATATTGGGATCCAGTGGTAAATGTTACTGTAGGTGATACTTATTATATTGTTATTGAAGGAGACACTACATTGCCTTGTATTGCTGGAGATACTAGCAATCCTTATGCAGGGGGTAATGTATTTGCAAATGATTATGGTTCATTTCCAGACTATGACTACACATTTAGAACTTATAGTTGTGAAACTGGCGGTGGCGGCGGAAGCGGTTGTACTACTGGAGTTTATACAGACAGAACCTCTTTTGATGCAGAAGCAGGAGTTTTAACATTTGAAGATTTTGCAGGGGGTCCTGGAGGAATTTCAGGTTGTGGCGAAGTAATTA
Source organism: Flavobacterium sp. (assembly GCA_030591585.1). Lineage (GTDB taxonomy): Bacteria > Bacteroidota > Bacteroidia > Flavobacteriales > Flavobacteriaceae > Marifrigoribacter. The sequence continues at coordinate 30,431 of JAUVAS010000028.1, forward strand.
GTGAAGCAGGAGATAGTTGTTATGCTCCTGGCGAAATACAATCTGGGATTGAAATTACCATGAGTAGCCCTGGAGCTAATACTACTGTTTATGTAGAAGCAGGAAATTTTGGTCTTTCTAATGATGCTGTGGGTTCAAATACCTTTACAGATTATACAATTATAAATTTCCCTAATGGTGATGTTAATGCTTTTGGTTTTGATCTTTATGGATTAATTGGAGGATCAACTATTGAAGTTAGAATCTTTGGAACAGGCGGACTAATAGATACACAATCTATAATCGCACCAGATCCGGGACCAGGATTCTTTGGTTATATCGCAGACGAAACTGTTGTTCGTGTTGAGTTAGAAGATTTGTCAGGAGGTACAGCGGAACTTGTTGCTCAATTTGCCTTTGGAGAATGTACAAGCGGTGGAGGTACAGACAACGATACTTGTGCTGATGCTTTTGCGGTAGCCTGTGGCGATGTTGTAGTAGGAACTACATCAGACAATACAGATACTGGAGGTAACCCTG
>JAUVAS010000007.1 GCA_030591585.1 Flavobacterium sp.
TCTGTAGCAATTTGAGGTGTAGTTGCTTTGTAATGTGTTCTTCTTTTATCTCTTCTTGTTCTTGAGATTTTTCTTTTTGGATGTGCCATTACTTTGTTATTTGTCTGTTAATAATTTTTTTAATTCGTCCCACCTTGGGTCTGTTATTTTGCCTTCTTCCAAATTAATATTTTGTTTTGGGCGTAATTCTTCAAGTTTAGTAAGTATATCAGATTCTAAAGTACCGTTTTCAATTCCTGGATGAACTTTTCGTGTTGGAATTGCCAATACAATAGATTCATATATATACTGCTGAATGTTAATTTCATAACTTCCGTGAGGGATTATTATTAATGCCTCATTTTCATCATTAAAGGTGTCACCAAAATTAACTACAAAATGAAACGAACCAGAAATACTCTGGTTATAAGGTTCATTTATAATATCACAATTCATATTTACAAAGCCTTCAAAAGCTAATGTAAACTCTAACATTATGTTTTTTTTAATCAACAGTACGTCGAGTTTAATGGTAACGTCATTAAATTCTTTATACTCAAAACTCTCAAAGAACGATTTACTTATGTTAAAGTCTAACCGATGTTCTCCTAATTTCAGCCCCACAAAAGGGATGGTGAATTCTTTCAATTCCTTCATAATCACACCCTGTTTAACTTAACCACCTTGTAAATAAGGCGGGTGCAAAGATAAAAAAATATTTAAAATGAAAATACCTTTTTGTAATTCTTTTTAGTAGATAATTTTATTATTTGATTTTTTTAGGGTTTTTTCACTAATTATAATGATAATACTCTTTTATTAGACGATAAATATTTGATTTCTCAATACAAAGCAGTAATTTTATATGTTCATTAAAACGTGTATGCACGAACTATCTGTCGCCATTGGAATTGTAAATATTGCTGAAAAGGAAACTAAAAAAGCCAATAAAACAAAAGTGGAGCTTATAGAATTAGAGATAGGTTCGCTTTCTGGAGTAGAGTTAGATTCGTTAGAATATGTTTGGAATGTCGCTGTAAAAGGTACCGTCTTAGAAAATGCTAAAAAAAAGATTGACTATATTGAAGCACTAGCCAAATGTTTGGAATGTGAAAGCGTTTTTGAAGTAAAAAATGTATATGATAATTGTCCGAAATGCAAAAGTTATTTTAAAAACATCATTAAGGGAAAAGAATTGCGAGTTATATCATTAGAAGTATCTTAATAATTTAAAACTAAAATTATGTGTGGAGTTTGCGGTTGTGGTGATGGAAATGGTAAAGTGATTATTGCAAAACCAAATCATAATCATGACCACAGTCATGAGCACCATCAGGATCATTCTCATGATCATCATCATAAAACCGTGATCGATTTGGAGAGGGATATTTTACAACAAAATAATATTGACGCTGCTAGAAATAGAGGTTTTTTTGAAGCTAAAAATATTTTTGCCTTAAATTTAGTGAGTTCTCCAGGTTCTGGAAAAACTTCTATTTTAGAGAGAACATTAAAAGATTTAAAGCCTGAACTAGATTTTTATGTAATTGAAGGCGATCAGCAAACCATGAATGACGCCGATAGAATTGATGCCTTAAATATTCCTGTAGTTCAGGTTAATACAGGTAAAGGATGTCACTTAGAAAGCGATATGATCTATGATGCTGTAAAACAATTAAACCCTAAAGAAAATTCGATTTTAATGATTGAAAATGTAGGGAATTTAGTTTGCCCTTCTATGTTTGATCTGGGTGAAAGTAAACGAGTAGTTATTATTAGTGTCACTGAAGGGGAAGATAAACCAATCAAATATCCCGATATGTTTCATACTGCAGACATCTGTATTATTAATAAAATAGACCTATTGCCATATTTAAATTTTGATTTAGATAAATTAAAGGATTATGCGCTTCAGGTAAATCATCATTTAGAATTTTTTGAAGTTTCTGCCACTACAGGTGAAGGAATGGAGAAATGGTATGACTGGTTAAACAAGGAAAAAAAAGCTTAAACTGAAAAAGTTATATTTTTAAAAACTTAGTAAAACAAACACCTCAAAACCATGTGTCTATCTATCCCGGGAAAATTAATTGAAATTACTGCTGAACTAGATGAAACCTTCAGAATAGGGAAGGTAGATTTTGATGGTATTAAAAAAGAAGTGAATCTAGCTATGGTGCCTGATGCTAAAATAGGCGACTATGTATTAGTCCACGTGGGAGCTGCCATTAGCATTATCGATGAAGAAGAAGCAAAGAAAACCTTCGAACTTATTAAACAAATGGGAGAAATGGACGATTTAGAAGGCTGGGTTTCAGATTAACAAATTCTCGGCAACTGTTCTCCTATCTGCATACTCACAACACGTTTCCCTCCCATAGTGTTAGTAATCACCACTTTTTTTGGATGGTCTGAAACTACTTCTCCAATAATAGAAGCGTGTTTACAGTTATCAAATCCTTTCATTTTATTGACTATTGCCTCTGCTTTTTCGGCAGCAACAATTGCAATAAAAACACCTTCATTTGCCGTGTAAAGTGGGTCTAGCCCTAATATTTCGCAGGCCCCTTTTACTTGATTGTCTATGGGTAAACTTGCTTCCTGAAGAACGATTCCAGAATTAGTATCTCTAGAAATCTCATTTAACGTCGATGACAACCCTCCTCGGGTTGGGTCTCTAAACAAATGAATATCTTTTCCAAATTCATCTAACAAACTAAGAATAGAATGATTAAGGTTAGTAGTATCACTTTCAATTGTTGTTTCAAATTCTAAGCCTTGACGTACAGATAGAATGGCAATGCCGTGTGTTGCTATTTGATTACTAACAATAATTTTATCTCCTACTTTAATGTTTGCAATATCTATGGATGCTTTAGGATGAACTTCCCCTAGCCCCGTTGTATTAATGAATATTTTATCGCCTTTTCCTTTATCGACTACCTTAGTGTCTCCTGTCACCACCATAACTCCTGCCTTGTCACAAGCGTTTTTTATTCCCACTAAGATTTCCCAAAACTCGGTCATAGCAAGTCCTTCTTCCAAAATAAAACTCAATGAAATATACTTAGGAATTGCTCCACACATGGCAACATCATTTACAGTCCCGTTTATAGCTAGTTCACCAATATTCCCTCCTGGAAAAAATATAGGATGAATAACAAAACTATCTGTAGAAAACGCGATTTCACCTTCCATTTTTAAAAAAGCTCCATCATGGCGTTTATCTAATTTATCGTTACTCAAAATGTCGAAAACCCCACTATCTAATAATTTATTGGTGAGTAATCCTCCGCTTCCGTGGCCCATCGTGATAAAGTCAAAATCAAATTTTGGCATGGGACATTGTAATTTCATTTTCGTTTTTTTCTTCATAAAAAATAAAAAGCTTTAGTATTCAAATTTACACAATTTTAAAGCTATAGTTTAGTCTTCTAATTTAAAATATTTCAGAAAGAATCCTTAAATTTACTACATGCCAAATTTTAAATTATCAAATGAGAATATTTCATTCCCCCCTGCTCATTATGCAGATAGTGAAGGGTTATTAGCCGAAGGTGGAGAAATTTCAGCACCATGGCTTTTAGAGGGTTACAAAAACGGTTATTACCTGTGGACAAGCCCTATGCAATACCCAAAATGGTGGACGCCAGACCCAAGAATAGTAATGTTTCCAAAAGATTTAGAGATTCCCGATTATGTTTATGAAGGAATTAAAGACGCTAATTTTAGTGTTCGTTTCAATCAAAATTTAGAAGGAGTCATGAGGTTTATTCAGTCTATCGAAAACAATTCAGCAATGAACAGTGGATGGCTTACAGGAAAATTAATCAATGCCTATCTTGAAATTGAAAAAATGGGCTTGACTATTTCGGTGGAAGTTTATAAAAACAATACGCTAGTTGGTGGAGCTTTTGGAGCTACTAATAGAAAATTGTTTTTTGGTGAGTATATTAATGGAACTGAAAAATTTGCTTCTGAGTTTGCATTGATTTCCTTAGCAAAAAAGCTTCAGAAGGAAAATTACACCTTACTCGACCTTCATAAAGAAACCAACGAAACCATTGATATTGGCTTGCGAGAGATCTCCCGAAATGAATACATTCAACTTTTAAAAAACTAGACTATGACGACCTTTACAGAGGATATTTCTACCGCAAACATTTTGGTAAATAAAAATAAATTTGAAGAAGCAATTTCACATTTTGAAATAGCTTTAGAAAAATCTGAATTTGACGAACAACAAATAGATATTTCAAACTCTATAGGGCGGCTTTACTTTAATTTAAATGAATTTGAAAAAGCTGCTGAAGCTTTTGAAAAATCATTGAGTGTTCATAAAAATTTATCCGAAGAAAAAGCAATAACTCTACAGGTAAATAAAGCAACTATCTTAAATAATTTGGGTGCGATTTTCTTAAAACAGGAGGTGAAAAAAGCTATTAAATCTCATAAAGAAGCGCTAGAAATTTTTATTCGGTCTCACAAAAATGAACCTGAAGTGTATTCTCTTCATTTAGGAAATACTCATTACTCTTTAGCAGAAGCTTTTTATGTGAAAAAGGATTTTTTCATGGCCAAAAAACATTTTAAAGAAGGGGTGAAAATTTATGAGTCTATTAAAGAAAACCCTAAAACATCAGCTGTTTTAAAAGCCAATGCTTTTTATAATTTAGGAAATATCTATACCGATGAAAATAATGTTCATGATGCCAGAACAAATTATTTAAAAGCGTTGAAATTGTTTTCCGTGCTTACAGATGAGAACCCAAAGGCATACCGGGCAATGGTTGCCGCTACTTTAAACAATCTTGGAGTAACTGCAAAATCAATGTATATTTACTCAGATGCGATTAAATATTACGAAAAAACCCTAGAACACTATGAGATACTAATTGCAGAAAACCGAAACAATTTCCTTCCTTTTTATGCTGCCACACTCAATAGTCTAGGAATTATCCATACAGAGCAACACGAGGTAAAAGATGATTATGACTCTGGTGGGCTAAGTGGGTTTTCAGGTTTTGGAATGTTATCTGTCGATAATATGGTAGATGAAGAAAAGATGTTATTGGGAAGGCGCCAAAAAGAAAAGGCTGTTGAATATTATAAAAAAGCAGCTGAGGTTTATAATGAGCTTTCAGAAAAAGAGCCCGAAGTTTTTACGCATTATTTAGCAACCGTTCTTCATAATTTAGGGGTGTTACACGATGATAAAAAAGATTTTGACAAGGCAAGTGCCTATTATGAACAAGCCTTAAAAATCAGAAAATTTTTAGCAGACAAACAGCCAGAAGCTTTTAATCTGGATGTCTGTGTAACGTTACTCAATATGGTTACGATGTTTCAGAATTTAATTGAACTTCAGGTTGATATCACCTATAAAAGCAAAGCATTGGAGTTTTTAAAGGAGATTGAAACTCGTATTTCAAATTATTCAGACGAACTTCCTGTGGTGTTAAGTATGAAAAGCGACACGCAATATTTTACTCAATATTTTAATCAAGTAGATGGTGAATATTTAGAGGTGTTGGCTGTAATGGGCAAAGCAGACATTTTTTCTGAAGAAATTAAATCGACTATTGTTCCTACTAAAAAATTAAAATTTCAAAAACAGGTTTTAAATTTATTGTATGGACTGTATACAAAATACCCTGAAAACGAACGGTTAAAAGCAGAACTGTTAAACACTTATATTGAATATTCTTGGCTAGCCCTTAGAAGTAATGAAATTGCTTTGGCTGAAAAAGCTATTGAAAACGGTTTTAAAATAGATGAAAACTCCTTATCGCTAAAAGCCAATCAGGCGCATTTATTTTTAATAAAAAACGAAGTTCAGAAAGCAAAAGAAATTTATAATTCTTTAAAAGATATAAAAAACGAAGGCAATGAAAGCTTTAAAAAAGTGTTGGAGGCAGATTTAACTGTTCTTAAAAAGGATGGTGTTTATTTATCCGAAAATGACTCAGACTTGTTCAATTTTTAAAACCTAACAGGTCTCTTTTAAAAAGAGCTAAACAATATCGGCAAAATTATAATAGGCAGCACAAGCTCCCTCTGAACTAACCATAGGAGCGCCTAAGGGATTCTGAGGTGTACATTTTTTTCCAAAATGTTGACATTCATGTGGTTTTTTAATCCCTTTCATAATAGCACCAGCGATACATTCTTTGTTTTCTTCCGCTTTTATCATTTCAATTGGGAATTTCTTTTCAGCATCAAAAGCTGAAAACTCATCACTTATTCCCCAACCACTATTAGGTATCACATCTATTCCTCTCCACATTTGGTCTTGCACTTTAAATACTTTTGAGATTACTTCTTTTGCATTTAAATTTCCTTCTTCTTTTACTACTCGTGCATATTGATTTTCAACTTCAGCTCTTCCTGTTTCCAGTTGTTTAACAACCATTAAAATTCCCTGTAAAATATCTAACGGCTCAAAGCCTGTAACAACTAATGGAATATTGTACTTTTCTGCAATGGGATAATACTCTTCCAGCCCCATAATAGTACATACATGACCTGCAGCTAAAAACCCATCAATCGTCGTTTCTTCATCGCTCATAATAGCTTCAATTGCGGGAGGCACTAACACATGAGATGCTAAAATTGAATAATTTTTTAATCCTAATTTGTGGGCATGTAAAACAGATAGGGCATTCGCCGGAGCAGTCGTTTCAAACCCCACAGCAAAAAACACCACTTCTTTATCTGGATTTTCTTTCGCAATATTTACTGCTTCTAATGGAGAATATAATATTCGGATATCGGCACCTTGTGCTTTGGCTTCCAAAATACTCTTCTTAGATCCTGGTACCCGAATCATATCTCCAAAACTACAAAGGGTTACACTTTTTTCTTCAGCCAAATAAATTGCCTTATCTATTAAGTGTAATGGTGTAACACATACTGGACAACCTGGGCCGTGAACCATTGTGATTTCCTTCGGAAGAACGTTTAGTATTCCGTTTTTTACTAATGAATGTGTTTGACCACCACAAACTTCCATAATCTTCCAAGGTTTGGTAACGGTTTTTTTAATTTCATCCAAAACCTGTTTTGCTAATTCTGGATCTCTATATTCGGTAAGGAATTTCATTAATTCTTGTTTTATCTATTTATTCAACTTTGTATATCGATCTGCAAATTGTTTGATTTTTTCTACAGGATATTGCCCTAAAATCTCTTGTAAAATTTTTGAAGCATCCTTTTTTCCAGACCTGGTTTCTTGCTTAAATTGTTTTAAAATTCCCCAGAATTCATCGTCTGTTAAATTTTTATCTTCTTCCGTTTCATCTCCTAGTTTAGCTTTTCTTTCTTTTGCTAATCCTTCTGCTCTTTGGTCTAAAAATTTTTTTATAATAGTCATAATTTCTAATCTTCGTTATAAAGATAATACATTAATTGCCCATATGAAATACATTCATCATTGGGTGATAATTCTTTATGGAAATACAATTCAAAATCGTCATCCATAAATAGAAGTATCAATTCTACCAGCCATTGATTCTGAAAAACTCCTCCGCTAAAAGCGACTTTCTTTATTCCTTGTTCTTTGGCAATCATCGAAATATAATGAGCCAAGCTAATGTGAAATTTCGCGGCAATAAATTCTTTTTCAAAACCCTTTTTAATATCTGAAAGTATGTTCTCTATAATAAATGTTGTGAAATTAGTTGGCAACTTATCTTCTTTAAAATAGGTGTAAAACTTGGTGATATTATTTTTTCTAAAATAAGTATACGCGGCATTTTCCAATCTCATTGCCGCTTCCCCTTCATAGCTTTGTTTATCTATTCCCAACAATATGGATGCTACTGCATCAAATAATCTACCTATACTGCTGCTTTTTAAGTGGGTATTATTCTGAAGTAATTTTTGATAAATATTCCATTCGGTTTCAGAAAATTTATCTTTAACTATATTGGTTTCAGAAAAACCTGAAGCAATTGCCAAGGCGGATATTCTAGGTTCTTTAGGCATTTTATCTCCTAGTATAAAATTGAACTCATCTAAATGATGTACTCGCTCTACTTTCTTCTTTTGATACATAAAAAATTCGCCTCCCCAAATATTTCCATCGTCTCCTAAACCTGTTCCGTCCCAGATGACTCCTAAAACTTTTTCGGAAGATTCTAATAAATTATTCTCTCCTAAAACGGCATAAAAATGGGCTTTATGATGTTGAATTTCAATAACAGGAATATTATTATTTTCAGCGATTGCCTTCCCATAAACCGAAGTAAAATAATTGGGATGTTTATCAACTAGAACAGCTTCTAATATTGGGTTGAACAACTGATTAAAATGTAATAGCGTGTTTTTATAATTTAATTCTGCTTCGTAATTATCTGTATTTCCTAAATACTGACTTATATAAATATTCTGTTTATTGAGTAAAGTGAAGGTGCTTTTAAGCATCGCTCCCATTGAAAGAATTGTCTTATCAGGTAAGCTTAATTTAGCGTTAATATAACTTGGAGCCAAACCTCTGGAGCGTCTAATAATAATTTTTTGAAATTTGATTGTGCTGTATAGAACCACGCTGTCATCTTGCGGAATCACAATCTCCCTGTCATTTAATAAAACAATGTCTGCAATTTTTGATAGCTCATCCATTGCAATTTTATCTTCATAAATTATTGTTGAATTACTCACGTTACCACTAGTAGCAACTATAGGTTTTTTAAATTTTGAAATTAATAGTTTATAAAGTGGTGCGTATGGAATCATTACTCCAATTTGGTTAAGATGAGGCGCAATTTCAGCAATGGCAAGAGGCGTCATCATATCATTTTTAATGTTAAGTAGTACAATGGGCGCCATTGGATTTTCTAATTCCAATTTTTCACAGATATCCATTTCTACATCTTCGGCCAATTCATAAATATTATGATAGAGTAATGCAAAAGGTTTTGTGGGTCTATTTTTTAGTTTTCGCAGACGATTTATAACTTCAGGATTGGTAGCATCACAGGTTAATAGATAGCCTCCAATTCCTTTAATGGCAATTATTTTCCCATTGTTCCATTGCTCAACAATATAATCAAGGTTGCTAAAGCTTTTCTGAAGTGTTCCGTTCTCATAAAGAGATAATTTAATTGCACAATTCGAGCAAGAATTAGTTTGGGAATAATAGCGTCTGTCTAACGGATTGTCATACTCTTTTTGGCAAGACGAGCACATTTTAAACGAATCCATCGTAGTAGTTTCTCTATCATAGGGCAATGTTTTAATGATAGAATATCTTGGCCCACAATTGGTGCAGGTTATAAATGGATATTGAAATCGTTTGTTTTTATCTGAAACCAATTCTTCTTTACAATCCAGGCACATTGCAAAATCTGGAGTTAGCAAAAGAGAGGCTTCCTCTTCTGAAGAGCTATGAATTATATTGAATTCTGAATAGTTTGTAAAAGGAATTTCTTTAACCTCAATTTGCGTTATCATTGAAAGTTCTGGCGACTCCTCCTCAATTCTTTTTACAAACAGAATAGCTAATTCCTTTTCAGAATTAAATTCAATATGCACACCATTTGAAGTGTTATTTACCCAACCCATTAGGTTTAAATCTGAAGCTAACTTGTAAATAAAAGGACGAAAACCCACTCCTTGAACAATTCCTTTTATATAGATGTGATAGGTTTTCAAAGTGAATTCTACAGCATTTTTTGATGAAGCTCTTCAGATAATTTCAAAATGGTTTCAATCGCTATTGGAATACTATTCTCAACATCTGGGGTCATTTCAATAGTCATTGGTTGAATTCCTTCAACAGAAATAGTAACTAAGTGCATTTCGGGAAGTTTATCTTGTAGGTATAATGCTTCTACCATGTCTTTTAACCCCACATCATGAACACTGAGGACTTTAGGAAAATCTGCTGCAAATTTTGGCTTTAGTAAGGCAATAGTTCCTCCTTTTTTTCCGTCCATTGTAGCGTCTAGGAAAATTACTTTTCCGTAGTCATCAAAAACATTCATTAGAAAAAACCCTCCCGTGCCTCCATCTAAAACTTCAACATAACTAGGAAGACTCATTTTTTCCATTCTCTGAACAATATGAACTCCTACACCCTCATCTCCCATAAGATAATTTCCAATACCCAAGACCAAAATTTTATTCGATTTGTCCCCAAATATTAAAATTGAACTATTCTCTTCCATAGACTATAAAATTAACCAAAAAATAAAAGATACTCTCTATTTTGAGAGAGTATCTTTTATAAAAACTATACTTATTTCTAAGTTATTTATCCTTCTTTGCTTTTTTATCAAGGCGTTCTTTTCTTACAAATTTATATCCACTAAGCATTGATGAAACTTCCCCTCTTCCGTCCAACCAATCGTGATACATCACTAAATAAATATGAATGATAATGATGATTAAAATTAGCCACATACATACATGATGTATAAGTCTTGTTAAGAAGTCTCCTCCAAAAAAAGCAGGAACCCAATCAAACAATTTGGGTAGCCACCAAGTTGCATTGTCTGAATATAATCCAAAACCTGTAAAAACCATGATGACTCCTAAAAAGAACATAAACACATACGCAGCAGCAGCTATAGAATTATGCCCAATACTAATATTGGATATTTTATGAACCCTTTCTGGCAATAAGAAAATATCGTGCTTTAAAACATAGAGAAAGTTTTTTCTTCCTTTTTTATTAAAAAAGATAAATGCTTTCCAGTTAGAAAATTTGTTTCCTACAATAGCCCAATATAATCTCAATATCATAGAAAAAAAGAACACATACGCAGCGATAAAATGAATATATCTCACGGTTCCCATCCAATAAGAATCAATAGCTTCTGCACTGGATATAATAGCTGGAGGATTTGAAATAATAAATCCTGTGACACTTAACACAACAATAGCGAGTGCATTTGCCCAGTGAAAAATGCGAACTGGTAATTGCCATACATAAGCTCTTTTAAAATTTCTTGTTTGCATTTTAAGATTGATTAAATTAAACCGTACACATTGAAATATTATCAACTCCTGTTAAAGGCTTTCCGTGCTCATCATATAAATGCACCGAACAAGCGATACAAGGGTCGAAGGAATGTATAGTTCTTATTATTTCTAATGGTAATTTATCGTCTGCAACAGGCGTCCCAATTAGGGTAGCCTCATAAGCAGAACGTTGTCCTTTTGGGTCTCTAGGAGAAGCGTTCCAGGTAGAAGGAACCACTTGTTGGTAATTTTCAGTTTTACCGTCCTTAATGCGAATCCAGTGAGCCAAAGCACCTCGAGGAGCCTCTGTAAATCCAACACCTTTACATTCTTTTGGCCAAGTGCTTGGTTCCCATTTTTCCATGTTAGCCATTCGCATATCCCCGTTCTTAATATTGGCTATTAATTGGTCGTAAAATTCTAAGCCCCAATTTGAAGATAACTTAGCACAAATCGCACGAGCTGCAGTTCTTCCTAGGGTTGAAAATAATGCCTCTGCAGGAACATCTAAGTATTTTAAAACTGCACCCACTTCTTCTTGAGTCTCTTTATCCCCTTTTACATAGTTCACTAAAACTCTTGCTAATGGCCCTACTTCCATAGGTTTTCCTTTCCATCTTGGGGTTTTAATAAAACTATATTTTTGGTCAACATCTAAATGTTTATAAGGTGGTTTTGGACCTGTATAATTTATATTGGTCTCTCCATCCCAAGGGTGTAGACCAGCATCGCCATCACCATCATAATCGTACCATGAGTTATTTACAAACTCTTGTATATCATCATTTCTATGGTCAACATCATGAACTTTTGTTAAATCTCTGTCGAGAATGATACCTTGCTTAAATTTAAATGAAGAAACGTCATTATATCCATTGGTGGGATATTCACCATAACTCATATAGTTCCCAAAACCTTTACCAATAGCTCCCCAATCTTTATAGTAGGAAGCAATTGCTAATAAATCTGGAATATATACTTGTTCTACAAATGTTTTTGCTTCTTCTAAAAGTTTTTTCACATAAGCAAGTCTTTCTGCATTTAACCCTCCTGGATCTTCAATATTAATAGCACAAGCCATACCTCCTACCAAATAATTTGGATGTGGATTTTTACCACCAAAAATGGTATGTACTTTAACTATTTCTTTTTGCCATTCTAAAGCTTCTAGATAGTGAGCAACAGCCATTAAATTAACTTCTGCTGGAAGTTTCATCGCTGGGTGTCCCCAATAACCATTAGCAAAAATCCCCAACTGACCACTTTCTACAAATTTGGTCAGTCGTTTTTGAAGGTCTGAAAAATAACCCGGTGAGCTTTTTGGCCATTTAGAAATACTCTGAGCTAGCTTTGAAGTCTCATTTGGATCTGCGCTTAATGCGCTTACAATATCAACCCAGTCTAAAGCATGCAAATGATAAAAATGCACTACATGATCGTGTTGGTATAAAGCTGAAACCATTAAATTACGAACTAATTCAGCGTTTGGTGGCACAACTACATCTAAAGCATCTTCAACCGCTCTCACCGAAGATAAGGCATGAACTGTGGTACAAACGCCACAGGTTCTTTGAACAAACGCCCACACATCTCTTGGATCTCTTCCTTTAACTATATTTTCAAGACCACGTACCATAGTGCTTGAACTCCAAGCGTCAACAATTTTACCGTCTTTTACTTCAGCTTCAATTCTTAAATGTCCTTCAATTCTCGTGATAGGATCAACAACTATTCTTTCAGCCATTATAAAATATTTTTATATTGATTTATTATCTTTTTTATTAATCTGCAAGGTTTTCTTCGTTCTTAATTCCCCTATTAATGCGTTTTTTTAGTTCCTTTCTTTTAGCAACCGTACTTAAAACAGCATGAGCGCCAATACCTACGGCTACAGCTCCTGCTACAGCTTTACCAATATTATCTGCGGTAGCTTCAATTCCAAAACCAGGAAGGTTGGTAAGTCTTTCATATAATGGTCCATTATCCCAAAAATCATCTTCACTACACCCTATACATCCATGTCCAGATTGTATTGGGAAGCTCACTCCATTATTCCATTTAATAGTTCCACAGGAATTATATGTCATAGGTCCTTTACAACCAACTTTGTATAAGCAATATCCTTTTTTAGAGTTTTCATCATCAAATGTTTCAGCAAATAATCCCGCATCATAATAGGCTCTTCTGTAGCAGCTATCATGGACTCGTTTTGCATAAAATGCTTTAGGTCTACCCATTCTATCTAGTTCGGGTAATCTTCCAAAAGCGACAACATGTACAATAACTCCTGCCATAACCTCTCCAATTGGAGGACAACCAGGAACTCTTATAATAGGTTTGTTTTTTACTAATTTATGGATAGGTGTCGCGCCGGTAGGATTAGGGTAAGCTGCCTGAACACATCCATTAGAAGCGCAGGAACCCCATGCTATTATTGCTTTTGCTCCTTCAGCAGCTTCTTTAAATTGTTGTAGGGCTGTTTTCCCTGCAATGCAACAATAATTACCATCATCTCCCATAGGGATAGATCCTTCAACGCATAATATATATTCCCCATGATACTTTTTCATGGTATCGTGCTTGGCAGCTTCAGCTTGTTCGCCAGATGCAGCCATTAAGGTTTCTGTATAATCTAAGGATATTTTATCTAGTAAAATATCTGCAACAATAGGGTGGTCTGATCTAATAAATGATTCGCTACAACAGGTACACTCTTGATAATGTTCCCAAATTACAGGAAGCCTAGGAGTAGTTTCAAGTGCTTTTGTAATTTTACCAATAGCTGAATTTTGCAAGCCCATATAAGCAGCCATGAAAGTAGTGAACTTCATAAAATCTCTTCTTGAATAACCTTGTTTGATTATTGCTTGGAGATAAGTATCCCTTTTTTTATTTGTTGCCATAATTACAGAATTTATTTTCTAGAACGTATCTCTAATCATTAGTGTTTAATGCTAGTGATTTTCGGAAATAAAGATAAAAAAGTCTTAATAAATAAACAAGGTAAAAGTCAATTTAGGGTTATTCTAAATAACTAATTATCAAAACAAAAGAGAAAACCTTCAATTGTTTCTAAAAAAATATTTAAAACATTACGAATCCTTAATTGTTTTTAGAATTTAAGCGCCTATTTTTCTGGAACTGTTTTAAGTGTCTGATAATGAAAAACATGATAAGTATCATAAATCTCTATAAAATCCAATACTACCTTTGTTACACATGTTAAATATATAGTTATGAAAGCTACCGCTAATCGTAATAATTTAATGTCAGTTCTTTGGGATATTCAGGTTAAAAAAAGTTGTATTTCTCATGATGATACCACAAAAATCGCTCATGAATTTGGAATATCTAGAATGGAAGTGGAAGGAGTCATTACCTTTTATCATTTTTTTCATAAAACATTTGCTGGCAAATACACCATTTATTTAAATAGTTCAATTATCGCAAAGTATTCTGGAATGGAAGCTATTAAAAAGACCTTTGAAAACACTCTCGGGATTTCTGTTGGTCAAGTTACTAGTGATAAAATGTTTGGACTATATGAAACGGCTTGTATTGGTTTAAGTGACCAAGAACCTGCTTGTTTAATAAACTTTAAGCCTTTTGTAAACCTAACTCCTGAGAAGGTGGAAGAAATTATTTCAGAAATTAAAAAAGGGAAAAAACCAAAAGATATTTGTGATATTCCAAAAAGCAAAATTCAATATACCCCAACCAAAGACAGAACTGTATTTTTTAAAACACACAATACATTTCATTCTTTAAAGCAGTTAAAAGCCCACAGCCCTGACCAAATTATTGAATTGGTTAAGAGGTCAAACTTGGCGGGGCGAGGTGGTGCTTTTTTTCCTACTGGTTTTAAATGGGAGCTATGTAGTAAAAATAAATCAGATATTAAATATGTAATATGTAATGCTGATGAAGGAGAGCCAGGTACTTTTAAAGACCGGGTATTAATGGAAGAACACCCCGAACTTATGATTGAAGGAATGATTATAGCTGCTTACGCAATCGGGGCATCAAAAGGAGCTATTTACCTTAGAGCAGAATATCGGTATTTAAAAAACAACTTAGAAAAACTGTTAGATTCTTATAGAAGAAAAGGTTTTTTGGGTGAAAATATTGAAGCAAAACAGGCTTTTAATTTTGACATTTTTATTCATTTGGGTGCTGGTGCTTATATCTGTGGAGAGGAAACTGCGTTGATACATTCCATGGAAGGAAAAAGAGGAGAGCCTGGGAATAAAATTACATTTCCTGTTGAAAAAGGTTTTATGGGAAAACCAACTCTTGTAAATAACGTAGAAACCTTAAGTGCCGTACCGAGTATTTTACAAATGGGAGTGGACAAATGGCTACAACTTGGAACTGAAAAAACAAGAGGCACAAAATTAATTAGTGTTTCTGGAGATTGTAAAAAACCCGGGATTTATGAGATAGAATGGGGGATGAAAATCAGTAAGTTTTTAACTTTGATTGAAGCCGAAAACCCTCATTTTATATTGTTTAATGGATTCTCTGGAGAATGCTTATCTCCTCATGATTTTGATAGAGAGATTTCTGGCGAAAATCTACTTTTAACAGACATAGAGTTTGATCCAAAAAAACCCATAGATTATAAGTATAAAATGGCCGCAGTAGGAGTAAGAAGCGGAGGGTCTTTTATGACTTTTAACAAAGATAGAGACATCTTAGATATCGTAAAAAACGTTAGTGATTTTTTTGTAGCAGAATCTTGTGGTATTTGTGTCCCCTGTAGAACTGGAAATTTTCTGCTAAATAAAAAAATTGATAAAATAATATTTGGTCACGCAGAATTAAAAGATGCTGTGGATATAAAAAACTGGAGTCAAGTTATAAAAACAACGAGTCGTTGTGGATTAGGGCAAATGTCATCTAACTTATTAAATGATGCAATGAAAAAATTTCCTGAAGTATTTATAAAAAGACTTTCCGATAATACAGACTTTAATAAAGCCTTTAATTTAGATAAGGCTGCAGAAGAATACGATCAAATTATTAATGAAATCTCATCTGATTATGAATAAGTTAATAACTATTAAAATTGACGGAGAAAATATTCAAGCTGAAGAGGGTAAAAACTTGGTAGATGTTGCTAAAGAAAACGGAGTATATATACCTACTTTATGTTATTTCAGAGAATCTAATCCATCTCTAGGAACATGTAGAATTTGTACCGTTAAACTTAACGGAAGACACACCGCTAGTTGTACAACAAAAGTTTCAGAGGGAATGGATATTGAGATTGACACTCCTGAATTGTTAGATAACAGAAAAGCAATCATAGAAATGCTCTATGCTGAAGGTAATCACTTCTGCCCAACTTGTGAGAAAAGTGGAAATTGTGATATGCAAAACCTAGCGTATGACATGGGGTTAACCTATACAAGATACCCTCACGTGTTTAGTGACAAAATGGTCGATTTTACTCCTAAACGTATGATTATGGAATCTAATCGCTGTATTCTTTGTAAACGTTGTGTTGAAGAAGTAAAAACTAAAGAAGGAAAAAGTGTTTTCTCATTTGTACAAAGAGGTGTAAAAACCAGAGTTCAAATAGATTATCATGAAGAAGAAAAACTTAGTGAAGGTGAAGCTATACGGGCTATGACTCTTTGCCCTGTGGGAGGCATACTTGTGAAAGGAATGATTCATGAAGAACCTTTTGGCGACCGTAAATACGATCTTCTAGGCAAGGATATTCTGCCAGTAACAAAAAACAAGAAAATAAGAAAAGGTGAGCAAGAAAAATTTATTATCGCTACAACATCACTTGCAGGTTGCTTTGGTTGCCATATGTCACTATTAGATATTGACACAGAACTATTAGATATCCTTGAAATTGTCGAATTTAATAAATCACCTTTAACGGATATTAAGAAATTTAGTAAACGGTGTCATGTTGGACTAATTGAAGGAGGTTGTGCAAATACAGAAAATGTACATGTATTAAGAGAATTTCGGAAAAAATGTGATATCCTAATTGGCTTTGGAGAATGTGCTATTATGGGAGGGATACCTGCTATGCGTAATTTTATTCCTCTAAAAGAGTGTCTTGAAGAATCTTATATAAATGGGGTGACTAGTGAATTAGGAGCAGATATTATTCCTGGACATGAAGATATTCCAAAATTATTAGATAACGTATATCCCTGTAATGAAATAGTTAAAATTGATTATTACATTCCAGGTTGTCCTCCTAACGCACAACATATTTGGAAAGTGGTAAAAAATATTTTATTAGATGAAGAGTTTTCAATTGCTCACGATGAATTTAAGTACGATTAAATTAATATTTAAAAACTTAAAAGATGTCACAAAAATTAGTAATAGATCCTGTAACAAGAGTTGAAGGACACGGTAAAGTTACCATACACCTAGATGATGATAATAATGTGAAAGATGCCTTTTTTCATATTGTTGAATTTAGAGGATTCGAACGCTTTATTCAGGGCCATCCTTATTGGGAAGCCCCTGTAATGGTACAACGTCTCTGTGGCATTTGCCCAGTAAGCCATCATTTAGCTGCTGCTAAAGCTATTGATCAAATTGTTGGAATTGAGCCTGAAGATTTATCTATTCCAGCCCAAAAAATTAGAAAGCTATTACATTTTGGACAAGTATTTCAATCACACGCTTTACACTTTTTCTATTTAGCGTCACCCGATTTATTATTTGGCTGGGATGCCGACCCTCTTAAAAGAAATATCGTTGGTGTCGCTATGGAATATCCGAAATTAGCTAAAAAAGGGATTTTGATGCGTAAATTTGGTCAAGAAATAATAAAATTAGTCGCCGGGAAACGTATCCACGGAATTTCCACAACCCCTGGAGGTGTTCATAAAAGAATTAATGCAAAAGAACGTAACTACTTTTTAGACGGAAAAGATATTCCTTCCATAAACACCATGATTTTGTGGGCGGTGGAAATCATTGATTTTATAAAGGAATATCACTTAAAGAACAAAGAGTTTTTAGACTCATTTGCTGCTTATCCATCTGGTCATTTAGGTTTAGTGAACAAAGAAAATGGATTTTTAGAACTGTATGACGGGAATTTAAGAGCGATAGATGCTTCAGAAAATATCACTTTAGATGATGTTCCAAATGATGATTATAATCAACATTTTTATGAGGGAGTTGAAAAATGGAGTTATTTAAAATTTCCTTATTTAAAACATTTAGGAAGAAAAAAAGGCTGGAATCGAGTAGGACCATTAGCAAGACTGAATGTTTGTGAAGGTATTGAAACCCCTTTGGCTGAAAAAGAACGACTTGAATTTAAATTGGCCAGCAACGGAAAGGTTAATAATATGACTATGCATACCCATTGGGCAAGATTAATTGAAATTTTGTACTGTGCCGAAATGATGAAAAGTTTGTTAGAAGATGATGATATTTTAAGTAATGATTTGGTACGTAAAGGAGAACGTAGAAAAGAAGGTATCGGAATCATTGAAGCCCCTAGGGGAACACTAATTCACCATTACGAAGTAGATGACAAAGACCGCATAACACGTTGTAACCTTATCGTTTCTACCACACATAATAATGAGCCCATGAATCAGGCAGTACGTTGGGTTGCCAATAATGTTCTTAGTGGAGAACCTAAAATTACAGAAGGAATGATGAACCAAATAGAGGTAGCGATAAGAGCATACGACCCTTGTTTAAGCTGTGCAACACACGCTTTAGGACAGATGCCTTTGGAAATTAATTTAATAGATAACTACGGAAACTTAATCGATGAAAGGAGAAGGTAAGAATACAATTTTAATTGGTATCGGGAACTGTGGTAGACAAGATGATGGTTTAGGGTGGGCTTTTTTGGAGCATCTTAAACCTGAATTACCTGATAATTTTGATATTGAATATCGGTATCAGCTTCAGATTGAAGATGCTGAAATGATAAGTCATTATCAAAAAGTTTTTTTTATTGATGCTGATAAATCTCCTGAAACAAAAAGTTTTATAATAAGTGAATGTTTTCCGAAGGAAACACATTATTTCAGCTCTCATGCCTTGCCTCCAGAAACAATTTTATATTTAGCTGATACCGTTTATGGTAAAAATCCTGAAAGTTATATCATCGGAATTTCTGGAGAGAGTTACCAATTAGAAATAGGGCTTACTGAAAATGCAAAATCGAATTTGAAGAAAGCAATCTGTTCTTTTAAAAAGATTTATTAGAGCGTAGCAAAAACCCAATAAACACCAATAATAACAGCAAATAATCCTCCTGAAAAACGAATGCCTTTAAAGAAAATATCGTTGTGTTGCTGTTTTGTGTAGCTTGTTAATTTACTAAGAATCGTTGCGTAAGCTGTCATTGCTAATAGTGTTCCTATTCCAAAACCAAGAACATATTGCACCCCTTCAGTTATAGTTTCAAAACCCAACACAGGAAGCAATAATATAAAATGTGCAATACCTGCTAAACCGTGTAGAAAACCAATTCCGAAAGAAGAAAATACATTCTGATTAATTTGTTTTTCATGGCTATGACTGTGCGTAGGCTTACTGTGATCATGCTTGTGTTTATGGATGTATATAAAGGGTTTCTCTTCAGAATGAATGTGAGGATGTTTGTGGGTTCTTCTTTCTTTAAAAATTCCATAGAAAGTCCAAACACCAATTCCTATTAAAACAATTCCTACTAATTGTTCACTATGTTTTGAAACTTTTTCTAAAGGAATAAAGTCTTTAAAAAGCAAGAATAAAACTCCAATTAGAAGCATTCCAATAATATGCCCCAAACCCCAAGACAAGCCAATTTTCCATGCTTTTCTTTTAGATTTAATAACCAATGGGCTTATGGCGGCCAAATGATCAGGTCCTGATACTACATGTAACATCGAAGCCAAAATTCCTGCTAATAATGGAAACGTAAAGAGCATATTATTTAAGCATTGATTTCAATTTAATAACTTTTCAATTGTATTTGCTTGAAGACGTCTGGCTTTTTTTTATTAACCGGTTTTTTGACATCTCTACATATTCCTTCCTTTTTTTATAGATGTCTATTGCATTAAAAACAGCCTCTTTAAAAGACTCGTGATTAGCTACATTCTTTCCTGCAATATCAAAAGCAGTTCCGTGATCTGGTGAAGTTCTAATTCTATTTAACCCAGCAGTATAATTTACTCCCAATCCAAACGATAGTGTTTTAAATGGAATTAACCCTTGATCATGATAGGAAGCAATTATCGCATCAAATTTTTCATAATTCCCCGACCCAAAAAAGCTATCTGCTGCATAAGGTCCATAAACTACCGTTCCGTTTTCACGAATAGAGTCTAAAGTGGGTCTTAAAACAGTATCGTCTTCAGTTCCAATAACACCATTATCTCCATTATGTGGGTTGATACCTAGAACCGCAATTTTTGGTTTTCTTATTCCAAAATCTGCAATTAATGTTTTTTGAATCGTATTTATTTTACTTTCAACAAGTTCCTTGGTAATGTTTTGGGCGATATCCTTAACCGGTACATGATCTGTTAAAAGTCCTACCCGTAAATTACCTGAAATCAATAACATTAAGCTTTCTCCTTCCAATTCTTGATTTAAAAAATCAGTGTGCCCAGGAAAATTAAAATCCTCAGACTGTATATTAGATTTATTAATAGGTGCCGTTACCAAAACATCAATCTTTTCTTCTTTTAATGCTGAAACAGCAGATTTCAATGATTTTATCGCATAAGAACCTATCTTAGTGTCTTCTTTGCCGAAATTTACATCAACTGATTCGTTCCAAACATTAAAAACATTAATTTTATGAGGAAGTATCGCATTAAGATTATTTATTCCGTGGAGGTTACAATCTAGCCCATAAACCTTATTAAAATGCAACATTAATTTATGGTTAGCAAAAATTACTAGGGTGAAAAAGTCTAGTATTCTAGAATCTTTTAAGGTTTTTAAAACAATCTCACTTCCTATTCCGTTTAAATCTCCAATTGAGACACCTACTACTATTTTTTTTTTGTTATCCATTATTTAAACAACCCTTATATGATTACTTTTGTAATACAAATATAATTAATTGTTATCATGTTTACAGGAATAATTGAAGCAATGGGAGAAATTCGTTCTCTCACAAAAGAAGGAAGTAATGTGCATATTGAAATTAAAAGCCCTATTACGTCTGAACTTAAGATAGATCAAAGTATTGCACATAATGGCGTATGTTTAACCGTAGTAAGAATTGAAGGAGATAATTATGTAGTAACCGCCATTAAAGAAACGCTAGACAAATCTAATTTAGGTGATCTTACTAAAGGAAGTGTTGTAAACCTAGAACGCTCTATGAAACTAGGCGAAAGACTAGACGGTCATATTGTTCAAGGTCATGTAGACCAAACAGCAATTTGCACCGCTATTAAAGAAGCTGATGGGAGTTGGTATTATACATTCAAATACGATAATGAATATCAAAATATTACTATCGAGAAGGGATCTATAACAGTAAATGGTGTAAGTTTAACAGTCGTCAACTCAAAAGAAAATGAGTTTAGCGTGGCTATTATACCCTACACAATAGAAAACACAAATTTCAACAATTTTAAAATTGGATCAAAAGTAAATTTAGAGTTTGATGTAGTAGGGAAGTACTTAAAAAGGCTTATGCAGGAGTATTCTTAGTGTTATATTTTTTAAATCCTATATAAGTTCCATAAACCAACCCTATTATAATTAATATAATAATATTGTCATCTATAGGTGCCTCTGGAGCTCTATTATTTGCAGGCGGAGGCGGCCCTGCTGTTTGAGCAAGCATATACATACTATTAAAGACAAATAGTACTAAGGTTAGTATTTTAACGATTTGGGGTCGCATATAGTCGGCTAAAATAGCAAAATTTTATTAACAATTGTTAAAAAGCTTCATTTAATCCTAAAAACGTTGCTTTTTAACTAAATTTAAATTTTATTCTATAAAAACAAAATTCGTTGTAAAAACGAATTTTGAACTAATTTATTGTAATAAAGTGGTCCCACATGAACCTAGGTGCCGTACAGTAATATAGAGCTATAAAGACGTATAAAGGTCTGAGTATCAATTAATTTACTCAATCTTCTGTAGTAACTTAAGGTCAATTGTATCAAATAAAGTTCCAAAATGTACTATTTACTCTTAGTCTAAATCTTTTAAAAGCTTTAAATTTTTTACCTACCTTTACGTTTAATTTCCACTTATAAGTTTTTAGCCATATGAAAAAAAATACTTTATTTTTTAAAAAATACATTCTAGTATTACTACTACTTATTTTTAATCCATTATTTCAATCAACACTTTTTTCACAAGTTATATTTCAAGATGGATTTGAATCAGGCACATTAGTAAATTGGACCAATCTTGGAGGAAGTTATTCTTATCAAGGAGTCACAACAACAGATCCTGCTGTAGGAACCTATAGCTTACAACAAACAGGCTCATCATCTCATTATCAAGGGTTGATAGCAACTTTACCTTCAAGTCAACCAACAGAAATATCTTGGAGAGTAAAATCATCTACTACCAATTTACAATCTGGATATGTTGTTATAGGAGATAATAATACTACATCAAATAATGGAGTTATATTTTGTTATATTCAAACTAATAGTAATTTATGTTTTTCTACAAACTCCTTTGACACAAACTATTATCATCCTGTTAGTCCTAATACTTGGTATCATATAGAATTAAAAAATATAAATTGGACGAATAAGACATATGATATATACATTGATGGCTCTTTAGTTAGTACATCTTTTCCATTTAGATCCACATCATCTAACGATATTACTTCTATATATAGTTATAACTTTGGTTCGGGTTCTAATGCCTATAAAGATGAGTTTATAGTTACTGTGCTTCCTAATACGCCACCAACTGCTGTATGTCAAAATTATACCGCAGAATTAGATCCTGCTGGTAATGTAACTATTACGGGCGCAAATGTAGATGGAGGCTCTAGTGATGCAGAAGGGCCTGTGACTTTATCTGTTAGTCCAGATACATTTGATTGTAGTAATGTAGGAATTCCACAAACAGTAACGTTAACAGTTACAGATTCTGGAGGATTAACAGACTCTTGTACAGCAACAGTAACGGTAGAGGATAATTTAGATCCTATAATTACTTGCCCTGCAGATATTACACAAGATACAGACCTTGGTGCTTGTGCAGCGACAGTTACTGTCCCTGCTCCAACTTTTACAGACATCTGTTTTGATGGGAATGGATGTTTACAGACCGATGATATTGATTCTTATGTGCTGGGTCCTATTTTTGGACAAGATCCTCTTTGGCCCACTTGGAGTGATGATCCTGCAGAAAGTGCTAAAGTTTCTAACGAACAAGCCTTGAGTGGAACTCAAAGTTTAAAAGTAATAGGAATACCTGCTGGTGGACCAGTAGATCAGCTTTACTTATTGGGAGATAAAACTGCTGGAGTTTGGGAAGTAACCTATAATATGTATATTCCTGTTGGAAATACTGCAGTTACCAATATCCAAAAGTTTCAAACTGCTGGTATAGCTTGGGCTAATCAAGTTTATTATAATTCAGATGGAACTGGCGATTATCTAGTAAATAATACTCTTACTTCGTTTACATTTCCACAAGATTCTTGGTTCGAAGTGAAACAATTTGTAGATCTTGACAATGATTTAACTATTGTATATATTGATGAAAATATTATAACAAGCCATCCTTTTTCTCTGGAAGCATTTTCTAATAGCGGCCTCGGCGAACTTCAATTAGGGGCTATTGACTTTTATCCTTATACCGATGCGAATGATCCAAACCCAGCTGCAACACCTTTATTTTACGTAGATAATGTAAGCCTATGTGCAGTTGCTGTCAATGACTTTAATAATACTGCCGATGCTAGTGATGTATATCCTGTAGGAGTTACTAATGTAGTCTGGACAATTACAGATGGTGCAGGTAATATAGATTCTTGTACTCAAGTAATTACTGTTGAAGACAATGAACCTCCTGTTATAATTTGCCCTGCTGATCTAACTGCATATACTGAAAATAGCGAATGTAGTGCTATGGTGTTTTTCCAAAATGCTATTGTTTTTATTAATCCTTGTGAATCTG
Organism: Flavobacterium sp.; assembly: GCA_030591585.1. Lineage (GTDB taxonomy): Bacteria > Bacteroidota > Bacteroidia > Flavobacteriales > Flavobacteriaceae > Marifrigoribacter. Next base: position 24,062 of record JAUVAS010000007.1, read on the forward strand.
TGACCGTTTATCAAACTGCAGGTCTTCCTAGTGGCTCTGTATTCCCTATTGGGGATACTCTTATTGAGTTTACTGCGCAAGATGATAGTGGTAATTTATCTACCTGTACATTTACCATTACTGTTGAAGATGATGATGATCCTATTGCAGTTTGTCAAAACATTACCGTTCAATTAGATGAATTTGGGGATGCGACCATTATAGCAGATCAAGTGAACTTCGGTTCTTCTGATAACTGTGGTATAGGTACTCTTAGTATCGATATCGATACCTTTGATTGTAGTGATGTAGGCGATAACGATGTTACTTTAACAGTAACAGACGTAAATGGTAACACCTCTACTTGTGTAGCTGTGGTTACGGTAGAAGATGTAACTGATCCTGAGGTAACTTGTAATGACATTACTGTAGAATTAGATGCCAATGGCACAGTGACTATCGATCCTATGGACGTTGCTGCTAGTTCTAGTGATGCTTGTGGTATTGCTTCTTATGAGTTAAACATAGACACCTTTGGTTGTTTAGACGTAGGAGACTCAACGGTGGTTCTTATCGTTACCGATGTCAATGGTAATCAAAGCTCTTGTTCTGCTACTGTAACGGTAGAAGATAATACGTCTCCTGAACTGGTTTGTGTAGATACAACGATCGAACTTGGTCCTGATGGTACTGCAAATATCTCCCCTGCAGATGTTGCAACCGTAAGTGATGCTTGTGGAGTATTAGAATTCACAATTGATGTAACCGAGGTATTGTGTGCAGATATTGGAACTCCATTAACAGTAAATGTTTTTGCTAACGATGGTAATGGTAATTCTTCTTTCTGTTCTGCAACAGTAACTGTGGTAGATGCTTTAGGTCCAGACATTGTATGTCCTGGAAACCAAGTAGAGATTGTAGATCCTAATGGTACCTATACTCTTGGTGATTATATCGCTGATGGTTCTGCTACTGCAACAGATAACTGTACAGAACCTGTAACTAGCTTTACACAAGATCCAGCTGCCGGAACACTTCTAGGCCCTGGTGAATACATTATTACATTTACTGCGGAAGATGAGTATGGAAATGTGTCTATTTGTAGTTTCGAACTCTTCATACAAGAGTTATTAGGAACTAATGGTCCTGAATTAGGTTCGCTGGTACTTTATACTAACCCAGCTGATAATTATGTTCATTTAAGTAATCCTAACAATTTAGAATTGTTTGATGTTACTATTTATGACTTAATAGGCAGAATGGTGAATAAAGTAGATCTAACCAATATGGGGGCAGAGAAAACCCTAGATATTTCTGAGTTAGCTAATGCTACCTATATGGTCCTTATTAGAGGAGCTCAAGGAACGATTACTAAACAGTTAATTGTAAATAATTATTAAAGCTAGATCGGTTATTATAATTTAGTGGTGTTAATTTTAAGGCGATTAGTAAATTTGAATTGGTCTTATTACTCTCCTATTAAATTTGAGTGTAATTCCTATTGTCTTTTTATAGTTGAGTTTTAAAGGGTGCTATTTTTTTTAAAATTAATAAAAAAGTTTGAGCATATAATTGAGCTCAGATAGAATAATAGATATAAGCCTCTTTGTTTGTAGGCAAATAGAAGGATTTAATGTAGTCCTAGTGAGACTACATTAAATTTGTTCTTTCTTCAAATGTAGTGAAAACTAAGATTGCCGAAAACGGAAACATCAGAAAGCTTATTAGACACAATGAATTAGCTATAATAAAGGTAAAACAACTTTTTGTTATCTCTTATCACAAAATCATTTTAAATTTAATTTCACTGCGAAATTGATTCTCGCGAGGTCAATGACAGCAGTACTTACGGAGGTAGTTTTAGCATATACTTTAGCTCTACAAAAAAAACCTGAATAATCGACTGATTATCAAGGATTTAAGTATGCTTTAAAGTGGTCCCACATGGACTCACTTTATTTAATTATTATAACTCGTTTTTTACGATTATTAACCGTTTCTCTTCTTCTCTGGCTATAAAGCCAACAAAAATTATTTGCCTGAATTTACAATCATTCAAAAAGATTTAAAAAAAAAGTCACCTTTTTAGTCACTTTTTAGTCAACTTTTTTAAAAAACGATCATATAAGCTTAAAAGAAATAATAAAATATGATTAAAACGACAAACAAAACAAATGGTAAAGTATCTTTTTATTTAAAGGACACGTACAAGTCTCTCAAAAAAAACCCAACTAAAGAATCTATGATTATAATTAATGTATCCCTATTTGGATATAGAATACGAAAAAGCACGGGATATAGATGTGCTTTCAACCAATGGAATTTAAAAACGAAACAGCTAAAAACAGGCAAAGCTAGGCTAGGAAACGCTTATGAGGTCAATAACTTCTTACTTGGTCTCAAAACATTTGTAGAAAAAGAAATATCTAAGTATTTAGTAAACCCTGAAAATTTCAACCTTAAGGAGTTTGAATCAAAACTTAAACATAAGGTAAAAGGGATTGAGTTTAAAAAGGATATAAAAACCTCAAAGCTACTTATCAATCACTCAAAAAGAGTAGTTGAAAGTAAATCTCGTAATATTAAGATCGTTTCCCAACGGAGTTTAAAACAAACCATTAGACTTTTAGAATTATTTGAAAAACAAGAATTATCAAATGGAGAAAAATTTTATTTAAATGATGTAAACTTATCATTTTACAGAAATTTTTGCAGCTTCTTAGAGGATAATGACTATGCCTTGAATACAGTAGGTAAGCATATTAAAAATTTAAAATCATTTATGCATGACGCATTAATAAATGGGATTTGTAGTAATCAACAATTTAAAAACCGAGAATTTAAAGTGCTCAAAGAAGACACTACTCAAATATATTTGAATGAAGAAGAAATTGAACAATTAGCTACAACCAACTTGATTGTTTTTCCAAATCTAGATAGAGCTCGCGATATTTTTTTAATTGGATGCTACACGGGGCAACGTGTCAGTGACTACAACGGGCTAACTAAAGATAATTTAGTTACACATCAAGGAAGAGAGTTTATAGAAATTAGGCAAAAGAAAACCAATGCGCAGATACTTATACCATTAACATCTAAAATTAAAAACATCTTAATTAAATACAAAAATAATTTCCCAAAGAAAATGAGTGAACCAGTACTGAGAAATAATATAAAAGAAGCGGCTAGAAGAGCAAAATTAAACAAGCAAATTAAGGTTCGATACACGAAAGGTGGCAAACTTATAAATAAAGAAGTTAGACAGTTTAAATTAGTAAAAACTCATACAGCAAGGCGTAGTTTTTGCACAAATTATTATATGAAACAAAAGCCTATCCAAGATATAATGACCATTAGTGGACATAAGACAGAAAAAATGTTCTATAACTATTTGAGGATGGAACCCATAGAAAGAGCTCTTGCTATTGCTGATAGTGATTTTTTTGATTGATAAATTTTATTATACAAAATAGAGAAACAGCCCTGTAATATTGCATAGAGGGCTGTTTTTGGTATAATGCTTGAAATAAGGAGATTTGCTTCATTGGTAGCTTTCGCTTTCTGTCTTTATCCTAATTTCAATATTTCAGCTGTCTCAAAAAGTCCTTTAGTTTTATTGTCGTTATGTTTAACCCTTTAGCTTTTATCTGCAAGCCATTATCAGATGTTAGCATTATAGGATTTTCAGATTTGTACTTTAAGGCTACTGACAAAATAAAATTATCGGGAGATCTTTTGCTGAAATCATTTGGTAATAATGATAAATCTGCTGTGTCCATCTTAATATTCGGTTTGTCCATGCTCATGTTTATTAGCCTTAATGCATTCTGAGCATTTTTCTTTTGCTCAGCGGTAAGCTTTACTTTAAGATAGTCCAACTCATCTATGACTTTTGCGGAAAGTACAATGCTATATTTTGGGTCAATTTTCGATATAATGTCTGGTTGGTCAACAAATACATTGGTGTCAATGACGTAAATGTTTTCCTTGTCTTTTCTTATTTCCTTTTTAGGTTTCTCAAATTTTGAAAGGTCTATTTTATCTACTATTGTAGGACCTTTTAGCTTTTCGGTGTTTTCTTTTAAAGTTTTCTCCTCTTTTTTGGGTTTAGTAATTTGTGCTTCAGTAGTTATGGCTTCCTTTATTGAAAGTAGGTACTCTTTAACTTTACTGTCAATATAAGGGTAAAAAGAAGAAATCGTGTCATCTGAAATAATCAGTGTACACATTTTTGCTCTTGATGTAGCAACATTAAAACGGTTTAAGTGTAATGCAAACGGAACACTTTCGGTGGGAATGAAAAAAATACAAAAGTCTGTTGTCAGTCCTTGAATTCTGTCAATTGTTTCTACCAATACTTTATTTGTATCATTACTCTTTCCATAAATTTCTTTTTGCAATGAACGAACAGAATCACGATTAAAAGCTAAAACAGCAATTTCTGCTTTGTTATTAAACAGTTTTATTTGCTCTATTAATTCTATTATAAATTGAAAACATTCAGATGAAGGAAGTCGCCCTGCTGGAAGATTGAATTTCTTTAAGCTTGTTCCTCCATTCTCGTTAAATGATTCCTTGAGAAGCGTGGAAATAGTAAAATTAAGAGGAAATATTTCTTTAGATTTACTTCTTAATACTCCTCCATAAAATAGATTCGTTGCCTTTATTGAGTTTGCAGACAAACGATAAGAATCAGTTAAAATATATTGCTTAGCACTTGGCAAATAGTAGCTGAGAGCTTTAAGCCCGCAAATCATCCAATGATAACCATTTTTGTCTTCTGGAGCATAATCTTTATGGAAAATGGGTTCAAGTTGTTGCGTATCTCCGATGATTATACATTTCTTACCAATCTTTCTTGCCAATGCAATAGTAGATAAGAATGCTTGACTAGCCTCCTCAATTATGATATAATCAAAATGCTTATCCTCAACTGCTTTAGTTGCAATTTGACTCATTATATAATAGGTCGATAATAACAACTGTGGCTGTTGCTGGCTGATGCTTTTAAATGATCGAAGTCCTCTGACTTTCTTATTTTTACTTTCGTCAGCCGTTAATGCTGTTTTATATACTTTGCCTTGCTCTAATGCAGGTTTTAGAAATTCTTTTTCAGCTAATTCTATAAGAGCACGATTAGTTAAGGCTGTTACAAGAATTCGTAAATCAGACTTTACAAATGCTGCACAAAGCTGTGCCATTAAATACGTTTTTCCTGTTCCTGGAGGGCCTTGAATTATTACGATATCATTTTGAAAAAAATCTGTTTGAATATTTATAACAATATTCTCATCCACAACAAGTGGCTGAGGATTCCATTTAGGATTCTCAATATTGATATTTAATATTTTGTTAGGCTTGTTTTTAACTTGGAGTAAATAGTTTTCAAGATTTTGTAAGTAAACTAATGGTGGGTCTGTCGGTGCTAAAAAAACCATTGAGTTCTTTTTGTACTTGTCAATATCTTCAATTTTCACACCTGACAATCCAACTATGGTATGGTCGTTATTATATGTAAAGAATACAGTTTTACATTCAAATTGAGCCGTAACTTTTGTTCTTAAACTCTGATATGTAAGTCCTCCCCATTTTTTTACGTTTTCATCTTGTAAAGCTGAAACAAAACAATGTAGATTTTCATTCTTTCTTGGAGCAAAACATATCTTATGGTCAAACTTTACTATGATATTTCCTCTTGCTTCATCATACCCTTGGTATCTGCATAGATAGAGTTGATTATCGACAAACATTTTAGCTGCTTGTTTTCTAAGCAACTTTTCAAACTCATTTGTTTGATAGATCAGTTCGTCTCGAATGAGGTTGATATGTTTATTACTATCTATAATCATCTTCCATATTTAAGAGTTTATGTAAGGCTTTTGATTTCTCTCCTGCATTAGCTTTATCTATTATCAACAAATGCTTGTTTTTTTGTCTATTTGCTTCACAAAAAGAAATTAAGTCGTCAAATTCATTATCTCCTCTATAGGCAAGAATATGGGTATTGTTTAACATTAATAGTTCTTCTGCCGTTTCATAAATTTTAATGGGTGATTTTGTGCTGAAATCTAACGCCATTTTATACCCTTCGTTTTCCATCTTTAAAATCTCCGATGGGTGTATGTAAGCAAATGCCCCTCTTGCACTATGCACAATGTATTTTTCTTCGTTAAAATCTAAATTATTATAGTCATTATTGGCACTATCGAAATGTATCTTGAGTGCTTTCGCCAACTTTACTTTTGCTATTAGGTTAAATAGCTTTTGTTTTTCTTTTGGATGTTCTGTAGAAAGCATTAAGAGGTTTTTTAACTCTGGAACATAATTTTTCCACTCATCATCATCTTCAAGTTCTTTTATAAATTCGTTTACATCATCCCCAAAACTTGTGTTTCCATTATTGTCTTCTGGTTCATTTGTTTCTTCGTTATAAGTATTTTTATTTTCAAATAAATCCCAAGATTCTGGTACTTTCCCAAAGTCATCTTTAAGTTTATCTATAATTTCATTTTCTTCCCATCTAACTATAAGGTTTTCAAACCATACTTTTGGAAGTGCTTCGCTTTTGATGGAATCGTGTAGATACGTTATCAATTCGTTGTTATTCTTCCAAAATCCTTTAAAATAAACTGATTTATTCTCTAAAACAAAATTGCATTCATTAATCTCTATTGGAATCTCAGAAGGAAACACATATTTAATTTTAGAGCATTCTAAGAAGGTAAGATCTTCAAAATTTGATTTTATGTTTTCTTCAATTTCGCTCCAATTTTCATTATTCGTTTTAAAAGCTATGTATTTCGCACGCTCGATAAAAAAATCCTTGATACTCTTACTAACATCATTCTCTTCTTCAGTTTCTCTTGCTAAATTGCTTTCGGATAGATTATTGATTGAAAAAGTGTCGGTTAGTTTTTCGAAACTTTGATGTAGTTTTTTAGAATCTTTAATTTCGGAGGCAAACTCTTCATCTACCTTAAAAAGTTCTGTAGTGGGCTTCCATTTGTAATTTGTATTGGGTAAATAATAGGTGATGCCATTTTCTAACTCTGCATTTTCAAGAATTTCTATTAAGTTTAAAATTTCGATATCTTCTTTAGTTAGATCTAGTTTTGAATTTGAAATAAGGGCTAAAGCTATTTCTTGGCTTATGGATTGTTGAATGCCTATTGCAGATTCCACACTTTGACCGTTGTCATTAACTATTTCTGAAAGGTCAATAAGCGGGAGGACTTCTTGATTTGAAATATAATCCTTTAATTTATTTGAATAAAGCTCAGAAGGAATACAAAGCTCTTTGCTTCTGTTTGGAAAACATCTCATATTCTGAATTGAGAAAATGAAAAAATTAATATCAGAATACGAGTTATAAGCAGTTCTGTAAGTTGATTGAGAGTTTAGTGATTTGGCTTTATAGGGTGTTTTAAAAATCGACTCCCAAAAATATTTGGCATACTTGTAAATTTCTAATAATTTAATATCTAAGAGTAAAGAAATGTGGTTTTCAACTCTATGCTGTTTACCATAAGCCTCTGCATTATTCTTGATGTAATTGTATTTTTCGCTCCAAAATAATCTGTAATCATCTGATAGATATGCTCTTCTTACTTCATCACTTGTAAGATTAAAATCTTGTAAGACCCCAATTTTTAATAAAAATATTTTACTAATTTTTTTCTCATTGTAGCAGTCATTTAAAAAAGATATTCCTTCTGCGGCATTATCTGATTGCAAATCTAATTTAGGTTGATAAGAACTTGGTAAATAAAGATCATATGGGTTTCTCCAAACACTATCTGAATCTTTAAGCTGCATTCTCTTGAATGCACTTTTTGACAAAATAATTGAGTTGTTATTATTTTGAATTTTGTCTAAATCTTGCAAAAAAGTGTAATGATTCTCTCTTAATTTATCACCTGTTTGATTTTGTAGATAATACTCAATTTTGGTGTCGAACACTTCTTGGATTTTGCTTATGTAACGGCAATCAAGTATTTCTTTAAAAAAGTTAAACCAATTATTGTTGCTGCCTTTTTTATCATAGTCATCAGAAACGCCATCCTGCAGGACTATCGTAGGCAAAACATCATTAAGAGGTGTGCCTGTCTGGTAGTGGTCAGAAATTGTCGTTTCAGATGGAATGAAATAATTCTGGCTTTGCGTTTTAATCTTCAAGCTTGACCGAAGGGAAGTTAAATGGTTTATTAGGTTGTTTTCTGTGTCATATTTTTTATTCCAATGCTTAAAAATTTCTTTCCCTATTTTGAAGTGCTTTTGTTCGTCTTTGATTGTATCTAAACTCTCAATCAAATCCGTAATTACATCTTGCAAATTTGTTTTTGCTTTTAATTCTTTGAATATCTTAAGCCATTCTACATTTGGTCGTTGGAGACAAACAAGGTTGGCGTATATAAAGCTCTTTTCTAATTGGAGTGATGAAATTATGGTTTCAATTTTATTCGCATCATCAATCTGAAATTCATCTGATACATAGGTGTTTTGTATCTTTATATATTGTCCCTTTTTACATTGAATCAATTTATCTCTTAGAGCTATTTTCATCTGATTATCTCCCTTAATTTCACTCCAATTGTCAAATATCCATTCCCAGTCTTGAATTAGGCTTTCTTTATTAACTTCTTCTTTTTCAGTCGTTAATATGACCTCATCAAGAAAGTCTAAGGTCTCATACTTTTTGAATTTTACATTTTCATCGTTTATGACAAGTAAAGTCATATTGTGTAAAATCTCTATATCAAAATTTTCGATTGCATCTGGTTGCTTATCATAGATTTCAGAAGATTTCTTTAGTTCTGAAAAATTTGTTAGAAAAACGGACTCTTTTAGTACATCCTTTAATTCGTCATTTTCAATGATATGTTTAATGAAATCCGCATTGTTTTTAGGTGTTTTAAGCCATTTTTGGAATTCTACTAGGGATATTGATTTTTTCAAATCATTCACCGTAAAACAACTACCTTGTTCTGTTTTTTCTATCAGATATTCAATTTCGGTTGTAGTTCCAAAATTTGTGGCAAGAGGTTTTTTTTGCGTATTGAAAACTCTCGAATAATCAGTTTCAGAAAGTACGTTTTGTAATCCTGTTTGGTCAACTATTAGATTATTCAACTTAACTAGATTGTCACTATAAGGTGAAGGAAATATTGGATGTTTCGATACTTGTTTTAAAAAATGTTCTTTTACTGTATTTGCATATCTGTTATTCTCCAATTCATACATTGGAATAAGCTTTTTCAAGTATTCGAATTGAGAGGTTTTACTAAGTTTTTCACAAGAGTTAAGCAGTTCTTCGGCTACAAATTCTGCAATTCTAAAGTTATATTCAAGCGTAGGGATTAAGTTGGTTCGGTCTAAATTTGGAATAAAATCACCGTTTACAATGTAAGGAAGTTGATACTGTGTATCTGACATTGGCAGATAAGTAAACAAATTTACCAAATTGTCATTATGTTCCTTTGGGATTACAATGTCTATTTTTGGAGTTCGGAAGTTTCTGAAATTACTTGGAACAGATGTGTTGTTCTCGTCAGTTAATTCCTTTATTATCTCTTCTGCTTTAATTTGATATTCTCCTGAAAACCTTAGCCAATCATTAGTCGTTCCGTCAGATTGCTTGAGTTTTATAATTTCTATTCCGTTCTCTTCAACAATTTCCTTTTCATAGACCTTCTCCTCATTGGGCATGGTTATTTTGAGCTTTATTAGTTTTTTTAGAAAAATTAATAAATAAGGATTTGCTGATAGTTCTCTTAGGTACTTTATAACTTTTTCTTTGCTTTCCTTGTTAGGGAACTCAAGTGCAAATGCTACTGGGGAATTAAAAAAATCGAACTGATTAATTTCTTCAATTTTGTCAATTTCATTCTGAAAGATTGGCATTACCTCCCACGGTTTATCATCTCCTGTCTCTTTAGTAAACGCAAAACTAAAATTACCTGACCTAACATATACGTTGGTACTGTGTCTAAAAACAGATTTAAATCCAATTCCTTTATAACCTATTCTACGCACATTACTTTCATCCTCTTGTTCACCAAATAGTATTCCTGTTATTGATCTAAAATTATCTTCGGTAAATAAAGCTCCATTATGTTTTAACAATAAATAGTTGTCAAATATTTCAAAATGAACAGAAACCTCATTGTTGAAGTTTGAATTCGGATGGTCAACAGCATTTTGTAATAATTCGTAAAGAAAAGTTAGCCCTGTCGAAGACAAATCTCCTCTTAGCCTATTGAGAATTGCCCTATATTGCTGAATGTGCCTTGGGCTTAAATCGGCATATTCTTGAAGTTCTCGACTTATAATTTTTTTACATTTTGTAAATGAAAGAGTATCATCTAAGGAGTTCCTAAATGCCTTTGTACTTAATTCGAAATATTTTTTTTCTTTGTTAAACCCTAATATTATAATACAAACCTCTTGTCCTATTTCAAACAACTCAAACATTCGCTGGTTAAGAGTTGGGTTATTTGATAATTGAGAAATATGAAGTCTTGCAGATTGTCCGCCAATGTCAAAAATTAGTAATTTATGTTCTGTGATTTTCTTCACAAGTGGCAGAATGTATATATTTCCCTTTTCTATTGTCATTTAGTTTTTTTTCGTTATATATTTTTTCGCTTGATTTTTAAAAATCAACTATCTAGATAATATTTCCTTAACTTTATCGCGAATGTTCTTATCTGCATTTAACAAAGCTTTTTTTGTCAATGCTTTGTCAATATTATGTTTGCTAATATTACTGTTGTTAGCCATCCAATCTTCCATTTTTATTTTACCCTTTGATTGATTTATTGTCCGCAATGTAACCCCTACATTACCTTGACAATTTACAACCTCTGCAATTTCAAGATTTGTCAATTTATAACGATACATCATAAATATTGCTTCCGAAGAACGAATATGTTCATAATCGTATCTATCTCCACCACGCAGAATTTCTCCCGTATAACAATCCTTAAATTGGGCTTTACCATTATTACCTCTAATCAAAGCTTCTTGATGAAATTGTGATTTTATTTTAGTGAATAACAAATCTATTTCAACTCTATAATATGGGCGTGTTGGGTCGTGCATCAATTATATTTAAAAAATGAAATCAATTTCTACTATTAAAGAATTTACTTCTTCAAGTTTTCTTTTATATCCACCGCTAATATTAAATACTGGTGAATTTAGTTTTGCAGAAACTTCCAAAAGGTTGTTATATTCAGAGGTTATTTCAGATTTAACCGAACGCTTTGTTAATAATGTACCCGTTTTGCTAGAATCTCTCGCTTCAATTAGGGAAATTAGCCCTATTTCGTGATTTAAATTATGATGCTGTATAAAATCATTTAATTCTTTGATGTTTTTTTCTTTATCGAAATTATCTTGTAGTTCAAACTCCTCAGAAATTTCCAAAGCATTTTTATAGCTATTTTCTATTTTTCTTTTAGTGCCACCTTCTATACTTATTACTTTGTACTTTACTTCTCCATTAACATCGGTATTTATAGTACGGCTTTCTTTAAATGTAACTTTTGTTGATATACTTTTAGCACCTAATAGCTGTGCTGCTCTTTTATATAATTGCAATTTTTCTTCAAGAAAATAATCCTCGCCCAAGCTTTCATTTAGGTAAACATTATTTTTATAAGGATGAAGGAAGTATAAAGTGTTATTATCGACTCTATTACCTATTAGTTTATTGTTTTTCGCAAAATCTGTATAATCATACTCTAACGATTTGACTTGAATATTTGTTCCTATATTGTAATTTTGTTTATAGCGATAATTAAGAGCCTTTTCATCTTCTTGAAAAAGTACGATTTGTGGTAAATTATTACTCATTGTTATTGTTTTATAGATTTAAATAGGCTGTATGCTAGACTTGCAGCAGCCAGAATTAGGATTAGCTTATAAAAGATAGATTTAATTTTGTTATTGCCTTTGATTTTATTGATGATTACTAATGTTTTTTCTTTGTCTACATTTCTATCAATTTTTTGAGAATCTATTTCTAAATAGTTCAATATTTCATTTAAATCATCATTCTTTTCGACATAATACATATAGTAAATGTTCCTATTTAAATTGTCCTTATCTAAATAGTGCGATTTAATTAAAACATCTTTATCGTTACTTTTTAATTCTAAAAAATCATCTTGGAAATCTTGTTTCCAATTATCTGTCTCTTTTAATTTTCTATAATATTGTAAGGCTAAATCTTTATCCCTAATAATTTCCCCATCTACAACAACATAGTCCTCACTATTATTTGTTTCATTCTGCGAAATTAAAATTCTCTTCATAACTTTTATTTGGTAAAAATTTTATCAATAAAATTCGTTATTTCTTTATTGTTCGTTAAGTTAATAGTTACAAGGTCTTTTAAGGAAGAGTAATAACTTTTATCTTTTATTAAATTTAAAAAATCTTTTCTTGTAGTATTAATGTCTTTTGGACACAAATCAGTATGAGTACCTATAAATATTACTGGAGTTTTAATTTTGGTAGTTTCAGAATAAATTAGTTCAAATCTACTATTACATTCCCTACTATAATTAATATTCTCAACAACTACTTTATTATTTAGGTATTTAGAAATATCGAAGAAATAAAAAATAATATCTGATTTTTTTATTATCGAAATATATTCATCTTTAAATATATTTCCACCACCAATATCAACTCCAGTATCTATATGAATTATCTTTTTTTCATATTTGTAAGTAAAAGGCTTGTATTCTTCCTTGCTAGTTGCTTTTTCAACAAAAGGTATATTTCTCAAATAACTTAAAAATCTAGTTTTACCAGCAGCTTGCATTCCCAATATGCCGAGTTTAGTTCTTGCCTTTTTCTTAAATAAAGCACGACCTCCAAAATATGTAACGGTTGCAGTTACTACTGCGCCTAAACCCCAAAGTACAATTGGAATAAATAACGGTAAGTTTATAAAATTTAAATTCATCAAATAATATTTTTTTGGATTGGTTATGATGCGTATGATGTGAGTTTAATCTTTTGATTTCCCTAGTAATTTATCAATTTAAGGATGTTTTTTCTAATATATTTACGGTTTTCTTTATTCGTGCTGTTTTTTTCAAAATTATCATTATGAGATAATTAAAAAATAAATATTAACTTTGAAGAACTGGATTGGGGCTTTTCATAGGAGTTCTTTGTTAGCGGTAGTTTCTATTTATATACAGTGATTAATTCAGCTAATTTCTTCGCAATATTTCCCATTGTATCTTCTTGCGTATCTAAGCCATTTCTTGAACCTAGCAATGGACTTACATCTCTCAATTCATCATAAGTCGTATTATGCACAATTGGTACAAGTTGGTCTGTAGCAAGCAAAGCGGATAATTCTTTTTCGGCAACACCTTCATTTTGTACTCTTTTTAAAAAACTAGGTGTAACTAAAACAATTCCAATTTTAGATTTTGCTAAACCTTTATCAATCTCCCGCAGAAATGAAGTTCCTAATGGTATATCTTTTTCGCTGAACCATACAGTTATACTGTTAGATATTAGGAAGTCATATAGTTCTAACGCAGATTCTTTTCTGTCATCCCAAGCATGACAAAGAAAAACATCTCTTATATCAGGTTTCTCTGCTCTTTTTTCAACAACTTTTCTAACTGGAGTAAGAGTATTTATCTCTGCCGAAGTGTAATAAATTGATGAACCAGATTTTGACCATGAGGCTTTTTGAGTTCGCCCTTTTGAACTATTGTAATTTCCTGACGAAGTCGTTCTTTTACTTGAAGAATTGGAATCATTATATGATGGATATGAATAACTAGACCTATATCCACCATATCTATTTCTACACGCTGGACAATTCTCTGCAGCACTTGCTGTTCGGTGTCCGTTTACGGGAGCTGTACATCTTGCCATTAGGTTTTAATTTTATTGTTAATAATATTTTTGGTTGTTAATTTTGTCTAAGCTTTTGTTCTAAACGAATTACCGCTAACGTAGGGATAAACAGACCTTTTTTAGGTAGTATCTAAAGTAATATCAAAGAATTTAATCTAAAATGATATTTATCACAACAGAAAATATTATTTCAATAAAAACCCCATCTAATAATAAAACTAGGGAGAGTGTGAATATATTACAATTTAAAATACTTATAGGTCTTTTTATAACTTACCTTCAATTGAAGTTTTCTTCTTGTTTGGTCAATTTGCATGTTCTAAGGCATTTTAATTCTTTTTCATTATTCTTTTGATTCTACTTTAATAATGCTACCTCAAATACATTAGTTGGTTGTCTATGATCAATTATAGTATTTAACTTCATAATTATTTATATACTCTTCAAACTGTTCAACATATTTCTCACAATTTTCTCTCGCGTTTCCTGATAATGTTTCATCATCTCCAATTTCAAATTTATCAATAGCTTCATTAAGTTTATTTCTAAGAACTTTAGACAATTCCTTTATCTTAATAAGTTTAGTATCTACCGTATAAAGTTTAATTTTGTTAAAATCATCAATCATTCTATGATAATGTTTAATAATCTTTTCAGCTTCAGCTAAAAACGATTCTAAGCTATCTGTTTTGCTGATTTCAATTTCTCTTTGTTTAAAGTCTTTACTCATAAAATATATTTGGTTTTTAATAGGTTCTGAATATGATTTGGCTGTCTAAACGTTAAAAATAGTCAATTGATTTGTAAGTTCATTCCCTTCAATTTTATCAACAATAGCAGCTTCTATTGTCACCTTATAATGTGTAGTGATTTAATTAGTCTTGTTCCTTAGCGGAAGACATTGAATTTACGAACCTAAACGAGTTTATGGTTGATTTTTAAATTTAATTTAAAAAAAATATTCAAATGCCACTGTTTCACTAAAGTTATAAAATCACAAAAAAACAAAATGGAATTATACCATCAAATGTATAAATTATATCACTCGTATTTGTGTAACGTCCTTTGTAAACATGCTTACCATCAAATATATACATTATATCACTACTATTAGTATAGCGTCCTTTATAAAGGTGCGATTGGGCAATAACAGATAATGTTGCCAGGAGCATAGTTACTAAAATTAATAATTTCTTCATTTTTTTAATTTATTTAATTCGCGATTTAATTTTTAGACCATATTATTCGATCTAAAAATCATAAATCAAACAAGTTCCTTAAAACACTCATAAATCATTACCATTGCCAGCGTATCAAGCTCACAATAACGAAGCAATGCGACTCGAGTTTCGGTTCTTTCTGAGTTGGAAATCGTAGCATCTTGCATCTTGGCATAGGCAAACAATGCAGCGCCTCCATCAGCTATTTGCCTCACTTCATCTTTAGCGTGTTCTATAGCTTCTTCTAATTGGTCATTTGAAAATCCATCAAAAAGGGGCGGTAATAATTTGTACGGATTTGCAGCTACACCATCTTCAATAGTTAGAAAACAAAAATTCTCTTTAAAATTGAGTGTAGTAAGATTGATGTATTTAATAGGCTGTATGTATTTTTTCTTCAGAAATGTACTAGAATCCAATACAGCAGGTAATATGGCTTTAATTGAGTTTGATCCGCCCGTTTGTGGATGGAAATAATTACGAACTACTGTTCGTTGCAAGTCAATCATATCACGATCGCCGCACCAATTTCCAGCACTGCTTCCTGTATTATGACTTATGGTTTCTATAAAGGCTATCAATTCATTCTTATCTATTTCCGAAGAAACTTTTAACTGATTGTAAATCACATTCACAACCGTATTCTCATGATTATGATATCTAAAAATAGAACCGTCATTTTGAGCTAAAGATTCTTTTAGTGCACGGATAAATTCAAAATTAGGGAATATACCAATCTCAAGATTTATATAATCACTATGATGTTCCACACGCCCATCTTCATAAACAACATGATGGCTAAACTGAAATGCTAATTGCTCATATGGCCGCATCCCAGCAGTAAAAGGTATTGCCACAGCACAGGTTTCAAAATCGATAAAATTGAGCGGGTATTTCCATTGGCTCATTTCGAGTCGTAGGTTTTCAACGTCTACTGCAACTGTGTTGTCATTATTGTTTGTTTTTTCAATCTGTAACCATTGGCGATCAGAGCGACTCATTCCGTAAGTTCCAGGATCGTCTTTTACATCGTCTCGTGTTAATTCGTAAGTAAAGAACCTCCTTTCTAAGATGGCTTTTTTAGCAGGCTTATTCCAAATTTCATAGGATTTTGGTTGGTCTATTAGTTCTTTTGTAATCTTTCCTAGTTCTGGTTTTTGTATTGGTAATTGTTTCATCCAACATTCGTGATATCCGCTTTTTTTACCTTCGCGTGGATCGTGTAGCATAAATTCGCAACCGCCACAATGAGCACCAATTTCTGTGTCAATTTTAATGTCATTTGCATAGTGATCACGATAAAAGCAAACGGTTTCTTCAAATGTTTTGTCCTCAATTGGATTTGTATTTAAGATGAGCGCCACTTCATCTTGCACATTAATCAGCGCCATTATCGATTCACCTATAGCTGATTTAGTTAGCCCAGAAGTAACCTCTACATTGGTTCGTAACTCTGAATTGGGCACAATTTTAAAATGACTATTCAATCCATTAACCGTGGTGTATTTTGATTTGTCCACAAGATTCAAATAGGCTTTTATTTCCCAATCTGGATGACCTTGCTTTATTACATATTGCTGAAATGCCACATCGTATAAGTACGCTCCCATTCCACCACTTAAAGCTCCTTTTTGGTTTATAAAAGTTGTGTGACTTTCGCTATCAATGGATTTGGCTTTAACTTCAATCAAACTGATGTTATTCCCTTTCTTCTCTAGAATATCCACTCTAATAAATAGCCCGTTTACTAAAAAAGCAGGCTCAAAGATGGTCACATTTTCTTGTTGTAGGAGTTCGTTCGTTCTTGAAACAAGCTTGTCGTAGTTATAATCATCACCTAAAATCGCGACCCCTTCAGGGAAATACATACGGGCTAGTTCTTCTACTTGGAAACCACCTTGCGCAAGGCCTTGCAAAAAGCTATCCATCTCGCTTGTGTCTTCATATTCCTTTTTGCGTGTATAGAATAACTTAGTAGAACATCCCAGCGCGAGTTTAAATCTGGATTTTGTGAGGTATCGTGGTTTAGTCATTCGTTTGTAACATCAGCAATAATTGCCCTATTAAGATAGTCAAATCATCTTCAAAAGATCCAAAAGCCATTTTATGTAAAGTATCTAGATTACTCCAATCATAATATCCTAATGAATTTTCAAAAGAATAGCATAACCAATCAGGCCCCTGATCAGAAGCTCCGAATTTTTCTTGAAAATTTTGCCTTATTTGAGGATCAATGTTTGCTAAGTTTTCTGAATCAAATTTATCTCCATTTTGATAGAATCCAAAATATAATCCACGTGCGTTGGAGTTATCAAACTGAAACCCAATACAAATATTCTTATTTTTTAGTTCCTTATTACTATACCAAAACATCATATACCTAGGTTGTGTATGACAAAATTCATTTTCGTCATATTTAATTGACAGATTATTTTGTTTACCTATTCTATGCAGTTTAGGCAAAATAAATTTTTTCATAATCATTGCTCTAATCTTTGCGTCGGCTCCTACTATTTTTTTATAAGCCTCAAAATTTGATTCACTTGAAATTACACTTTCTGCTATATCGTTGTTCATTTTTGAATTGGAGTTTTGGTTAGTAATTTTTAGAATTAAATTTTTATAATGATGAATTATTTGGCTCACATAAAAGGGTGTATTTTCTAAAAGACATAATTCAAGCCAAGCGATAACCTCTTTATTATAGGAACAGGTTTGGTACTTGATACCCATGTTTTTTAATTCATCATGATCTTGACTGTTTTTGCCAGTTTTTGTAAGAAATAATAGTGGCCCTTTTAAATCATAATTGTGATATCTAAGTAATTGTTTATGTTGTTCTCCTGCATCTATCTTGTTTTCTATTTTTATAACTTGACGTGTCTTATTCATTAATAAAATATCAATCGCACCACCCTGAGAATTATTAGCAGATATTGCACCTATATAATGTTCCACAAATGACCTACTCCCTGTAGAGTCGTAATTTTCTATTTTAAAGGTTTTTAAAAATAAGTCTAAGAAAATTGTTCCACATTCATGCGTTTCTGTGGTGTCTAGTAAATAGGCTATAAATTTTGAATGTACTCCTACTTCATCATTTTCTTTTCTTAAGAACGAGAAAATATTAAATTCTTGTCCTATGGTATCATTACTTTTTTTGAAAGTTTGATGTATTTCTTCAACTCTTTTTAATAATTTAATTTCTTGTTCCATTCTTTAAATTTAATTGATTTTCATTTGATGCCTAATCTTTTAAACCATTTTATTTTCAAATTTATCTATATTTTAATATATGTCATCGTCATCAAAATCCAAACGCTCAATACTTTTTCCGTCGTCACTAAGTTTATAGCGTCCGCTTTCTAGACCAATGTTATCTTCATCGACTATTTCATCAAAAGCTGGATGATCTGAAAATAAACAGACGCTATTTCCATTACACTGGAAAGTGGCATCTATATGTTCTCTTTCTATTTTAAAAGTGTCGCCAGATTCTACAAGTAGGTGAAGCATATTATAACCTTCTTGGTAAAGTACAGCATCAATATCAATGATCTGGTTTGGAAGTACTTCATATCGTGATAAAAACAGTTTTTTATCACAAAAGGGTTGGCCAAAGTTATTGGAAAAGATACTCGGATCAAATCTGGGTGCTCGAGAAAGAAGATAGGATTTTGACATACTTTGAAAATTTTAAGAGTTTATTATTTATGCTTAAGATTCAAAAGTAGAACATTACTCCGCCATCATATGTCTATGCGGAAATTCATCAAATAAATTAGGTTTATTAGTAAGAAAACAGAAAGATGCTAAAGCGGTATTAGAATTAGATACTAATTTAAGGTTGTTGGATAAGCAAGACCCCGTAAAGTATGATTTTGCATTATTTGGATTAGGCGTATTTGAAAACTTCTAATTATAAATATTAAAGAAACCTTGAAATCAAAGGGTTAACCAATTAAATGAAAAATAATTTAAAAATATTTAAACTTTTTTTAGTATAACAATATAACCATTAGAGGTTAATCATTAGCAGATAATCAATCTGATTATCATTAAACAAAATCTCTTAATAGAGTAATTAATAATGGCAATAGTAGTAAACAAAAAAGTAGCAAAAAAAAACCAAAAATCATCAATAAAAACATTCGATGAGCATCTTAAAATTCTTGAATTGAGCTATGATCAGTTTCTTTCAATGCATAAGAAAGATCAGTTGCATGATGAGTGTTATCTTGATTATAGTGAAGAATCACTTAAAGATATAGATAAATTGTTATTAAGCAAGTATAAATTCTATAAATCAGAAGGACTTGAATTCTCGGATTATACAGTATTTTTTCATAGTCTTTATATCATTAAAGTATTTGAAAAAAATCATGAATGTGGTGTTATGAGTTTTGATAATTATAAATTAAAATATGTGTGGAGAAATATGGAAATATTTCCACATACTTGGTGTATTAATAAGGCTAAATATGGGGGGAAAGCAGATAATATATATTTTAAGTATCATGAATGTATAAAGACTAAGTAAAACTGCTGTGAGAAAAAGAAATAATGATTAAAATAACACCAATAATGTTCTTATCAACTGTATTTAAATTATACTTCAATGTAATCTGTAATATACCACATTCCCCATGAACCAACAGGTTTCTTTGTTACTTCAATTATAACTTCTCTATCCTTATACTTTCCATCAACAAATAGAATTCTGTAAATATAGTAATCCTCATCTGACAGGTCTACTAAAAACTTAATTGTTGCCTTTATACTACCCTCTCGACAAGCATACAGGTTTCCAACAATTAATGTATCACTTACTATATCTACATAATTACTTGGGTGTCTTTTATGGCTCATATTAATATTTTATTTCTTTCTAAAAAAGGTATGTGCAAAGTTAGTTATTGTCATTTAGGGTATAATCATAAAGTGATTACGAATTTTACTCAATGACATCTTTTTAACTCCCTAAGCGAATCTCAATCAGCATTTTATTTGTATGAAAAAATAACATAATCCTCTAAAAATGAGAGGAAGTTATTCTATTAAGAAAGTCTTTCTCGCATGAATTTCAGAACTTTCTTACCAATAATTAGAGATAAATGAAGACAAAACAATGAACACTATTTATTACGAAATGATTAAAGTAGAGTTGCAGGAGATGTTATATTAAAAAGGGAGAACCTATTAAAATATTGTAAAATGACACTCTTGTTATACTTAAAAATTTATCTGATTTAAAAGTGAAAAATAGATAAATTTTCTTTATAATTAATACCCTTAATTTATTGCTATTATTTTTGATTAAATGAACTTGAAAACTAATTATAATGTCCCCGAAACAACTATTGTTCTTTCATTAATAAATGATAAAAAAGACCTAATACTAAAATTAGAAAACCTAATATTAACTCAAGAAGAAACAATACTTAGAAGGCTAAACAAATGGTTTGAATTTTTCAATGAAAATTATTATAGAGGTGTTTGTATGTATTCCCAAACTATTTTCGCTATTGTCGATGCCTCAAGATATGACGATGTCTTTAAAACTCAAACAACTCACGAATTTGAATTAAGTTTAAAATTTTATAGTCATATATTCGAATCGAATATTTTTATTTCCCTTAGTGAATTAGAACATGCAAGATTCCTCTTAAAACTTAGTTTGGTATTTTCAAAGTACCCAGGAATGGTTTCAGGTTCAATAAAAGAGTCTATCTCTAAGTTAAACAATGGTTCTGATAATGCGGCTCTAAAGACTATTTTTTCTTCCTTATATGTTAAATATGAAAACCCTTATATACTCACAGATAAAATTGATTCGCTAACCAATGAAGATATTGACCTTTTAATGTATATACTTCAAGGGAATAATATTAGAAATTATAAAAATATTCCCTTTCCAATATCGAGAAAAGAGTCTTTTATATTTATTAATGAACTACCTAAAAATATATCCTTTGAAAATAATTTGTTGGGAAGAGCAATTATTAGTAGTAAGTTATGTAATACTAAATCTTGTGATATTAAATTATTAAAACCATTATTAACTTATAGTAAAGTGTTTAGATATAATTTGTGTGATTTTAATAAAGATATAATGTTTTGGAAAAGTGTTTTCAGATTTATTTCTAGAGGTAATAGTGCGAAATATGTCTCAATTCAAGACTATATTGATTATTTTGAATATATGAAATATTCTGAAGCTCCAAATTATTCTTTGAGAGGACGGACAGTGTTCTCAGTTGAAAATGCCATAAGCAATTGGCACGAATCTGCTGACTATCCTAAAAACATGGAATTAATTAGTCAGAAATGGCATCGAACCACAGAAAAAGATGTTAAAATTAATAAAGATAAAATCAATTATCTTTTTAAAGAAATTATTAATGGGGAAGAACTTTTTTTAGAATCAAAAAAGCTTAAACACTGTGTGTTCTCTTACATTGATAGTTGTATCCATGGGCATTTGACAATTTGGAGTTTACAAAAAGAAGTGGATACTATATACCAACCATTTATAACAATAGAAGTATCAAATAATAAGATTACTCAAGTCTCAGGGAAGTACAATAGAGCAATTAATGATAAAGAAAATAAATTAATTGAAGAGTGGGCAGAAATGATGAATTATAAAATGAGTATTGAATTTTGTGAATAATTAAAAGGCAAGTTATGAAGTCAAAAAAAGTTAAAGAGCTAATGAATTGGTTGGAGAAAAGAACAAGAGGAATAGATCTCCCCAGAGATTATTCAGAAGGTGAGGTTTTTGCACTAATAGAAATAGCTGAACTAGAATCTGAAGAATCTGAAAAATTAGACTTAAAAGTGGAAGAGTTTAAAAATAAACACTAGTAGAGTTAGACTTACTATAGTAATCTCAATATTTTTAGCACTATCTTCAATATCTCCACCCTATTATGTAACTACCTGTAAACTAACTAATCTGTTTTCTGTTTGGAATAATTATTATTATAGCACTTAAGTAATTGAGGGTTTAATATATAAGATACCATCCGATATGGTGAATATGCTTGGAAAGAGGAAAAATCCAAATTATTTCAGTAGATGGGTAATAAACCTATTATTGCCTGATATCAGGAAAATGGCGGAGAAAGTTTGAAACCTATATATTAAACACCCTTATTCTAACCCTTTTAGTTAATCCTAACGGATCAACATATAGAATCTCCACATATTTTTAAACTTGTTAATCATTCTGATTAACTATTTTATCTATATTCTTATTTAGATTCATTACAAATAAACATTATAACTAATTGATTTTAAATGTTCTATTAAATATAATTTTAATAATCGTGCAACTTTATATAAACCCTCTGGTATAACCCTCAGAAACAATCAGAAGATTGTTAGTTAATCAGAAGGGTTAACATTTAATCAGTTAATCAGAATGATTAACAAAAAATAAACAATATGGAAATAGTAGTAAGTACAGGTAGTGAAAAAGAAATTAATGATTTAGAATATAAATCTATAATTGAAAGTAGATCAGAATTGATATTTATTGGGAAACATATATTAGTTCATAAGTTAGAAGAAGATGAAAACCAAAGAGAATGGTTTATTGAATGGTTAGGTGAATGGATTGATGAATATTATTTATGTGATGAGTTTAGTGATTTAACTAAATTTAAAAAATTAAGTCAAGATTTTTTAAATAAATTTCCAGAGTTAGAAATAATATTTCTAATTGAAAAAGATGGTTCTGTATGTCGATACTATAACTTATTATATCACTTTGTTACTACATTTTTTGTTGAAATTAATATGGATAGTGATAAGGATTCCTTTTTAAGATAATATAAACAATATGGAAATAGTAGTTAGTAAAAGAGAGATTGAAAGAAGGAAAAGGGGTGAGAATTATTTTCAACAGATGGATCGAGAACGACAGGAATTTGATGATAGGTTAGAGAACACACCTATAAATAAAATGACAAGAAAACAATTAGAAAGGGTGAGTTCTAAATTAGGTATAGGTAATTATGATCGAAGTTGTAGAAAACCACAAATATTTAAACATATAATAAACCATCCGAATTACATTCAAAAACAAAGAGAATTAATGATAGAAAAAATATTAAACTAACAAGTTAATTCTTATGAATTAACAATTAAAAAAAGATTATGAAAACAACAACAACACAAGAAAAATCAAAAATGGAGATTACAAAAGAAACAATTAAAGAATTATCCGTTAATCAATTAAATGAATTAGTTGAAATGATATGTATCGATGATAGGGTTATACTCCTAACATTCAATTTATATGATGAAAATTCATTTAATAAAAAAATCCCTTGGACTATTTCAAAAATAAACCAATTTATAGATAATAGATATTATATAAGTATTATAGAAGATCTTTGTGATTATGATGATTTAGAAGAATTTGAAGAAGAATTTGAAGAATAATAGATTATGGAAACAACAACATTACAGAAAGATATTTATGGTAATGATTTTCTATACCATCTAGAAAATGAATATGAATCTATTTATGAACTTTATTTTTAATCATAGATATACATATTCATTTATTCTTAGAATACTAACAACCCTTTTATCAGATAGATAAAAGGGTTGTTCTTTTTATGAATATGGAATAAAGTCACTTTTTAGGATAGTGCTCAATATTTATTTACAATGCTCTTCTAATAAAAAATTTACATCATCGCATCCTAACTCTTTAGCTTTTTTAAAATCTAAACAAGCTCCTTTTATTTCTTTTAACTCTAAATTAAGTATTCCTCTGTGAACATAAGCCTCTGTGTATTCTGCGTTTAATTCAATTGATTTAATATAATCTTTTAAAGCTCCTTTGTAATCTCCTAAATCATTTTTAGTGCAGCCTCTGAAAAAAAATAAAACCTCATCATCTGGTCTTAATTCTATTGCTTTAGTGAAATCTTCTTTGGCTTTTATATAATCTTTTAATTCACTATTAGCCCAGCCTCTTTCAAAAAACAATTTTTCATCTTTAGGGTTTAACTGTATAGCTTTAGTGAAATCTTCTATAGCAGCATTATAATCCTTTAAGTCATTCTTAATACGTCCTCTACTATAATAAAAATCTATAGATTTAGAATTACTCTCGTTGTTTGATGCTAAAACATTATAATCTATCTTTTTTAGTGAATTAATTCCGCTTTCATTTATTTTATCAAGAACAACATTAACAGTAAGGTTTTCAAAAATAAATTTATCTAATATGTGGTTAAACTCATCTTTTTTTAAGAAAGTGTTGTTAAAATCATCACTAATTATTCTATCCATTAAAATATCAGTTGAAATTTCTTTAAAAGATTTTAATGCTCCCTTTGATTTTAAAAAATCAATAATCTGAAGAATTTTATTTTTACTAATAAACAAAAACACATACTCTTCTTCCGTATTTTCTTCACTAAAGACAACATAATTTTGAGCCTCTTTTTGCGTCATTAAACTTTTAAATAAATCTAATAATTCGTCTCCAATTTGGTTTTCTATTTCGGGACCTTCAGCTTTTTCGGTTTTTATATAATAAACGACTTTATTGAATGTAAGCTCATTAATGGTTTTCATATTGAATTTAATAATTTTTATTCGCTATATAGTATATTCTATTTTGTAAATCGTTGAATCTTACTAGGCAAAAATTAATTCCCCAATACTTGTATTAGACAAATCAAATTCTCCATCATCTTCAGTTCCAAATATTTTTATAACTAATTCCTGAGCAATTTTCCTTTCTTCAAAATAAACTTGATTCGAATTAGTGTTTTCTAATGAAACCCATTCTGATTCAGAGTTAATGTTATTTGTGTTGATTTGAAAAGGAAGATTGTATCCATATTCGTGTATACTACTATGAGTTCTACAATATAACAGCCCTTTTTTTTCATTCATTCCCAATAAATCGTGAAATTCTAATTTTAATAACTCTTCATTGACGGTATCCCATAATAAATAATAGTTTCCTAGATCTAATAAAATCCCTAATTCAATACAAGCAAATCTTCCAGATGTGGAAATCCATTCAATAAAAGGAGGAAGGTATGACCACTTATTATCTGAAAAAATAATTCTATTACATTTAATTTCTTCATCAAAAAGTGAGGTAGCCCATTCATCAAAATTATTTAAAATATGATTACATTTCAAATCATCATCACCTCTTAAATTTTTTAATGACTCTAAAAAATTTAACACCCAGTTTTGCCAATCATTCTCAACAGTAGTATTATGTTCTAGTCCTATAAATGCAGTAGAATCCCCACGATACTTATTATTTGATACTAATAGTCTTTCTATTGGATATATCATAATTAAAATGGTTTTTGCTTAAATTACTAAATAATATTCAAAACGCTTACCTTTAGCTAGTTAATTAAAATAAATTATATTAAAAATGGATTCTTCAAATTTTCACCCTTGCCGAAGTGTAGATATAGAAGGTACTATGCTTATACCGAGAAAATTATATACTTATAGAGAGGGTAGTTTAAAGGCTACCATACTTTTTTTAGAAGATTTAACAGATAGTGATTATTTTCGGTATCGAATTAAGTTTATAGATGGAAAATATAAAGATGAAGTAAGCATAATTGAAATTACAAAAAAACCTATTGGGTATTGGGGTATGTGGTATATAGGAGATTACTATTCCGATTAGAAACATTTAATTAAAAAATTATGTGTGAATTTACGGACATATTAGAAAGAATAAATAATCTAATAACACTAAAAAAAGACTTGCTGATTTCTTATAATGACAACTATCGTTGCTTTTTAGTTAAGAACTGGGATACTGTGAGTCTTAAAATTATGTGGACTGATGCTCAAAAACCACCTGCTACATTTACGGATCCAGATATAATGGAAGCCTTATTTTACGCATATCTGTGGAAGAAAGACCGTAAAGGAGGTTATCAAGATGAGATAGATGAAATGTTTAAGAAAATTAATAAATAACTTGTTTTATGCATGAGTTAGATGAAATATTTGAACAACAAATAGATGGAAGAAAAGAGATGAAAATCTGTGAAAAAGAAGGAGAAAGTTATTATTTAATTAAATACGATGATATTACAGAGTTTATAATTAAGTATGATGATGAACAAGAAACAGAAATAACAACAACGGATCGTAATGAGATTAAGAAAAATTGGGATATAGTTATGAGTGATGAAGGCTGTATTGATAGTCATAAACTAAGAGCAATAAATACTATAAGAAAAATAAACGGACTTGAACCTTTGTCTAATTAAGTGTTGACATAATAAGGTATTATGTCAACACTCCTGCCTGTATAACTAACAGATATATAACACCTTATGTTTTGTAGCAATATAAGTGTTTACATAAACATATACAAAACGTCCTTTATGTATATAGATTTTGATAAATTTGCACTTCATCAGAAAAATGTAAATATGAAAACAGAAGCCATTAATTATAATAGATTGTATGACGAAGCGGAGAGATACATAAAAACACAACCAAAGAATTATCATTTAGATCGTAGAATAGAATATCTAGCATATATGGTGGCTTTAGAATCGGGATTACGAGTAAGTGACTTATTATTGTTAAAATACCATTCGTTTTCATTTAATAGAAAGCTACATAAATATTGTTTTACTACACATATAAAAAAAACCAATAGCACCCATACTGGTGTTATATCATCTAAACTGTTTGAATTAATAGATGGGATGAAGATTATAATAAATGAAGATGGATATGATTCTAACGATTATATATTTTACA